>JBOHQB010000105.1:0-11852 GCA_050731995.1 Candidatus Rokuibacteriota bacterium | reverse complement strand
GGACCTCGTCTTCGCCGACCAGGCGGTGACGCCCGCGACGACGCTCGCGGCGACGGACGTGACGGCGACGCTCCGCCACGTCACCTGGCCGAACACCCGGCCGCTCACCTTCGACGTCGCGTTCGGCCTGCCGACCTCGGGCCGCATCACGGCCTCAGGGACGGCGACGCTTCAGCCACTGGCGCTCGACATCACGTCCTCGATGCGGGATGGCGCGCTCTCGCCTTACCAGCCCTATCTGCCCATCAAGGCGCGGCTCGACGCCCGCTTCAGCGCCGAGAGTCGCTCGCAGATCTCGACGGGCAAGGACGGGCGCATCGTCATCGCGTCGAAGGGCAAGAGCGCGATCGACGGGCTCGTCATCCGGGACCCGGACGCCGCGGCCGACGCGCGTCCGCCCGTGAAGATCAACCGGATCGAGCTGGCCGGGATCGACTTCGCGTGGCCGGGTCACGCGCGCGCGGGGGCGATCACGATCACGAAGCCCGAATTCCAGCTCGAGCGGAGCCAGGACGGCGCGATCAACCTCCGCGATCTCTTCAGCGCGCCGGGCACTCGGCCTCCGGCGCCCACCGCCCAGGCTCCGGCCGTGACGCCGCCGGCGACGGCGCCGCCGCCCGCCACCGCCCCGCCGGTGAAGGCAGCGCAGGCCAAGCCGTTCGAGAACCCGGGCAACGCGATGGCGGCGAAGCTGCCGTTGGCCCTCGACTTTGGCACGATCGCCCTGGTGGACGGCTACGCGCGCTTCCTCGACCGCTCGACGGATCCCGGGTTCTCGGAGACCCTCGAGCGGCTCAACGTGAAGATCGACGGGCTGTCCTCCACGCCCGGCAAGCGCGCGAAGCTCACCGCGCAGTCCGTCGTCGGCGGCGCGGCGACCCTCGGGGTCACGGGCGAGCTGGCACCGTTCGGCGACCTCTACGCGGATCTGACCGTCGAGCTCCGCGACTACGTGCTGGCGTCGGTCAACCCGTACGCCGACTCGACGATCGCCTGGGTCATCCGGCGGGGCAAGCTCCAGGCCAAGTTTCACTACCTGATCGACAAGGATCAGATCACGGCGACGAACGACGTCGTCGTCGGCGGCCTCGAGGTGCGTCGCACCCGCGAGAGCGACGAGGTGAAGCGGCGCATCGGCCTGCCGCTCGGCCTGATCGTCTCCCTCATCAAGAACTCGGACGGCGACATCCGGATCAACGTGCCGATCTCGGGCTCGTTGAGCGACCCGAAGTTCGAGCTGGGCGAGACGATCTGGACGGCGGTCAAGAGCGTCCTCGTGAACGTCCTCGCCGCGCCGTTCCGTGCCATCGGCCGTCTGTTCTCGGGCAGCGGCAGCGACAAGATCGAGGAGCCCAGGATCAATTCCGTCGCGTTCGTGCCGGGCTCCGCCGCGCTGAGCGACGAGATGCAGCGGCACCTGACCCAGGTCGCCAACTTCCTCAGACGCTCGCCGTACATGAAGCTCGACCTGATCCCGATCGCCACGCCCCGCGACGCGGCGGCGCTCAAGGCGCAAGCGCTGACGTTCCGCATCGAGGCGCTGCAGCGCGAGAAGAAGCTGAAGGACTTCAACGACGCCGTCACGGAGGCGTTCAAGGAGAAGTTTCCCGGCGCCTCCTCGCCGAGGGCCCCCGAGGAGCAGCTCGCGCGGCTCCTCGAGGTCGAGCCGGCGGCGGACGCGCGCGTGCCCGAGCTCCTGGCGCGTCGGCTCGCCGCCGTCCGCGACGCCCTCGTGAAGGGCGAGGATGTGCCGGCGACGCGGCTCGTCTCCCGTGATGCGGTCAGGGCGGCCGGTATCGACGAGCCGGCGCGCGTGGATTTACGGCTGTCCGACACCGAGTAGCCTCTCGAACACCTCCTGGTCGGCGGGATCCACGGACGTGAGTCGCACGCGTGTCACGTGACCGACCGCGTCGGCATCCTCGCCCACGACCTTGCCGTAGAGATCGCCCGAGCCGTGGCCGAGCGTCGGGTACTGGAGGCGGATCAGCAGATTGGTGAGCGGCGGCGGCGGTGCCGGCAGGCGCAGGTCGAGCCGCCCCGGGCCCAGACGCACGACGTCGCCCCGCGCGACCTGGGCCGCGACGGCCTTGCCCTCGATCGTCCAGCACTCCGCCGGCAGCGTGACGTCCACGGCGCGATCCGCGCCCGGCGCCTCGGGCAACCGCCGCGCGAAGCGGCCACCGATCGCGTGCAGCTCGTGGAGCACCAGCGGCTCGGCGAGGCCCTTCACCCGCACCGGGATCGGCGGGCCGACCTCCGCCAGGTCGCCGATCCGCTCGAGCGTCGCCGCGGAGATCAGGATCTGCCCGCCGACCGTCGAGCCCTCGACGCGCGAGGCGATGTTCACCGCACTGCCGACGACGGCGTACTTGGCGCGCTGCTCGGAGCCGATGTTGCCGACGACCGCCTCGCCGGAGTTGATCCCGATCCCCATCTCGAAGGGCGGGAGCTCGCGCGCGACGTGCGCCGCGTTGATCTCGGCCATCGCCTCCTGCATCGCGAGCGCCGCCGCCGCCGCCCGCTCGGCGTGGTCCGCGCGCGCCATGGGCGCGCCGAAGATCGCGAAGACCGCGTCGCCGATGAACTCGTTCACGGTGCCGCCGTGCGAGAGCACGAGGTCGGCCATCCGCGCCAGGTAGTCGTTGAGGACGCCGACGACCTGCTCGGGCGAGCCGCGCTCGGCGAATCGCGTGTAGCCCCGCAGGTCCGACATGAGGATCGTCACCTCGCGCTTCTCGCCTCCGAGCCGGAGGCCCTCGGGCGACTCGAGCAGCGTCTTTGCGACCTCGGGCGACACGTAGCGGCCGAACGTGTCGCGGATGAAGTCGCGCTGGCGCAGCCCCTCCACCATCTCGTTGAAGGTGCGCGTCAGCTGCCCGACCTCGTCCCGCGACGTGATCGCGAGCGCCCGTGAGAGGTCGCCCGCTGCCACGCGCGCCGCGCTCACGGTCAGCGCCTGGATAGGCCGCGTCAGCCGTCGTGCGAGCAGCAGCCCCGCGAGCGCGGCGCACACCGCGCCGATGGCCGCGGCCTGGAGAATCTGCGTGCGGACCTCGTCGATGCGAGTGAAGTAGACGTCGACCGGATAGTCGACGTCCAGGACCGCGATCGTGCGACCGCTCGGATCGGTGATCGGCGCGAAGGCCGTGATCCACGTCCCGCTCTGGTTGCGGTAGATGCGGGTGAACCGTGCGACGCCGTCCTCGAAGGTCCAACCCAGCGGCTCGATGAGCTCGGGGACGAGCGGATACGCTTCTCCGGGCGCGCCCGGCCCCCGGCTCGTGACCATGAATCGAGCGTGCCGCCGGGTGGCGTCGAAGTCGGTCAGCGTGTAGACGGGTGTCGAAAGCACGGCCTCGCGCTCGATCGCGGCGAGCGCCGCCCGAACGCGACCGTACGCTGGCGAATCGGTCCTCCGTGAGCGCTGGACCTCCGCGTGGGCATCCGGGTCGATCAGGAGCGCGCCGGTGCGGGAGACGTTCAGCAGCAGGACGCCGATCGTCTCCTCGACATCCTTCTTCTGCCGCTCGTAGACCACGGCCCCGACGAGGCCGACCGCGAACAGCGTCAGGACGACGAAGGCGGCCGCCAGGCGGACGCTCAGCCAATTCCAGGGGCGAAGACGCTCGGCCATGGGCCTTAAGATACCGCCATGCCGGTTCCAGGTTCGCCCGCACTCGTTGCCATCACGGGCAGCCACGGCCTCGTCGGCTCGGCCCTGGTCCGCGATCTGGGCGCGTCCGGGTATCCGATCCGCCGGGTCGCGCGCGATCCGGCCAGCGGCGCGCTCGACCTCCGGGCGGTCGCCGACGCGGACGCGGTCGTCCACCTCGCCGGCGAGAACATCGCCGGCGGCCGGTGGACCCATGCCCGGAAGCGGAAGCTCCGCGACAGCCGTGTCCTGACGACGCGCGCGCTCGCGGAGGCGCTCGCCGCGCGGGAGCGGCCGCCGCGCGTTCTCGTCTCCGCCTCCGGGATCAACTGCTACGGCGACCGCGGTGACGAGCGACTGACCGAGGAGAGTTCCCGGGGGCACGGCTTCCTCGCCGACCTGTGCCGCGAGTGGGAGGGCGCGACCGCGCCCGCGGAAGCGCGCGGCGTGCGCGTCGTGCATCTGCGGATCGGCATGGTCCTGAACCGCCACGGCGGCGCGCTCGCGAAGATGCTCCTGCCCTTCCGGCTGGGCCTGGGCGGCATCATCGGCTCGGGCGACCAGTGGATGTCCTGGATCGCGCTCGACGATCTCGTCGACGTGATCCGCCACGCGCTCACGACCGACGCGCTGCGCGGACCGCTCAACGCCGTCGCGCCCGAACCGGTGACGAACCGCGAATTCACGCGCGCGCTGGCGCGGGCGCTCCGCCGCCCCGCCCTGCTGCCCGTGCCCGCGTTCGCCGCGCGCCTGGCGCTCGGCGAGATGGCGGACGCGCTGCTCCTCGCGAGCATCCGCGTCGAGCCGGGGCGCTTGCTCGCGGGCGGCTACGCGTTCCGTCACCCGACGCTCGCCGCCGCGCTCGCCCACGAGCTGGGCGCGCGCGCGTGACCGCCGTCTGGGTCGTCGGCGCGATCGCCGTCGCGCTCGCGACCTTTGTCATGGGGCTGGCGGGCTTCGGCATCGCCCTCGTCGCGATGGCCCTCCTGCCCTACGTCATGGCGCCGGCGGACGCGGTGGTGCTCCTCACGATCTACGCCGCGGTCTTCGCGGTCGTCCTGTTCGTGCCGGTCCGCGGCGACTTCGCGCCGCGGGCCGTCGGCTCTCTCGCCCTCGGGACGATCGCGGGGACGCCGCTCGGCGTCTGGGCGCTCGCCGCGCTGCCCGCGAGCGCCATGACGCGGCTCATCGGCCTCGCGCTGCTCGCCGCCGTCGCCTTCGAGCTCGCGGGGCGCCTGCCCGCGCTGCTGACGGGGCGCGGCTGGGGACTCGCAGCGGGCGCGCTCGCCGGCGTGATCGGCGGCGCGGTCGGCACGCCGGGCCCGCCTGTGGTCCTCTACGCGACGACGCAGGGGTGGAGCCCGCGCCGGTTCAGGGCGAACGTGCAGGCGTTCTTCATCGTCAACCAGGGGGTGATCCTGGCGGGCTACTGGTGGGCCGGGCTCCTGACGGCGGAGGTCTGGCGCTACACGCTCGCCTTCGCCGTGCCGGCGGTGATCGGGGTCGCCGCCGGCATGAGCCTCTTCAACCGCGTGGACGCCGTCCGCTTCAGGCGGATCGTCTTCTGGCTGATCGGGCTCTCGGGCGCCGTGATGCTCGTCCGCGGCTAGCCGCGCGCCCGCCGCGCGGCTTGGGATGCGCCGCGCGCCACGCGGCGACGTTGGCGTCGATCTGGCGCGAGTGGATCTCCAGGTGCTCGGCGTAGATGCGCAGCCACTCCTCGGCGGTGTAGCGCCCGGACTCCGTGTGCGTGCCCTCGCGTGCCCATGCGCTGTCGGGCAGGCGGCGGATCAGCGCGGCGGTGTTGGCGCGCACGGCCTCCACCGTGGCAAGCGCGGGGGCCATCGGGTGGCGGTGGTAGTCGAAGGTCACCGCCCAGCGCTCCTGGTCGTAGCCCTGGATCACCGGCGTGGGCTCGGCGACGAGGAAGCGGATGCGCGCGTAGGAATTGGTCTCCGAGTCGGCGCAGTGGCAGACGACCTCGTGGGCGGACCACTCGCGCGGCCCCGGGCGCCACTTGAGCGCGGCGGGTGGCACCCGGGCGAGCACCCGGCGCAGCAGCGCGGGGCCGTTGGCGTAACGGCGGATCAGGGCGTCGCGGTCGGTCTTGGTGAGCGCCATCGTCATCTCCTCCGTGACCGTGGATAATAGCGCGTCGGTCAGGACCCGGAGGCCCAATGAAGATCACGCGCGTCGTGACGCACCGGCTGTCGATCCCGCTGGCGCGCCCGCTCAAGACCTCGATCCACGATATCCGCGCGCTGGACACGGTCGTCGTCGAGATGCGGACCGACGCGGGCGCCGTTGGCGCCGGATATTGCTTTGCGTTCGGGCCGCACCGGGCCCGCGCGATGGCGGCAATGGTGGACGACCTGGCGCCGCTCTACGAAGGGCAGGACCCGCTCGCCGCGCGGAGCCGCTACGACGCCGCGTGGCGCTCGTTGAACTTCGTCGGCCACGCGGGCATCGGCGTGATCGCCCTGGCGCCGCTGGACACCGCGTGCTGGGATCTCGCGGCCCAGGCCGCGGGCGTGCCGCTCGCTCGCCTCCTCGGCGGCACGCGCACGCGCGTGCCGGCGTACGCCTCGGCCGGGCTCTGGCTCGACCGCACGACGGACGAGCTGCTACGCGAGGCGGAGGCGTTCGTGAAGCAGGGCCACCGCGCGATGAAGATGCGCCTCGGCCGGACGGCCGCGGAGGACCTGGAGCGCGCACGGGCCCTGCGCAAGGCGCTCGGGCCCGACGTGAAGCTCCTCGCCGACGTGAACCAGGGCTGGGACGAGGCGACGGCGATCCGCATGGGACGCGCGCTGGAGGAGGTCAACCTCTTCTGGCTCGAGGAGCCCCTGCCCTACGACGACCTGGCCGGCGCGGCGCGCGTCGCCGCCGCGCTCGACACGCCGATCGCGAGCGGCGAGACGGAGTACGCGCCCGGCGGCATGCAGCGCTATCTCGACGCGCGCGCCGCCGACATCCTCATGCCGGATCTCCAGCGCATGGGCGGCGTCACCGGCTATCTCAAGGCCGCGACGCTCTGCGAGGTGGCGCACACGCCGCTGTCATCTCACCTTTTCATGGAGGCCTCCGTCCACGTGCTCGCCGCCGCGCCCAACGCGCTGATCATGGAGCACATGGACTGGTGGCAGGAGCTGTTCGACGCGCCGCTGGCGCTGGCCGACGGCCAGGTGACCCTCCCCGAGAAGCCCGGCGTTGGCGTCGCACTGAACCCCAAGGCGCTCGAGAGGTTCAAGGCATGACCTTCGAGCAGATCCGCTACGAAGTGGACGGCCCGGTCTGCACGGTGACGCTGAACCGCCCCGACAGGCTGAACGCCGTGACCAAGCGGATGCTCGAGGAGCTGATCGCCGCCTGCGACCGCGCCGATGCCGACGACTCGGTGCGCGCCGTCATCGTCACGGGCGCGGGCCGCGCGTTCTGCGCGGGCGCCGACCTCGAGGCCGGCGGGCGTGCCTTTGACCCGGCCCTACGCGGCTGGGATATCGCGACCCATCGGGACGGCGGGGGCCTCGTCACGCTGCGCGTCTTCGACATGAAGAAGCCGGTGATCGCGGCGATCAACGGCCCCGCCGTCGGCTTCGGCGTCACCATGACGCTGCCGATGGACGTGCGCCTCGCGTCCGCGGAGGCGCGCATCGGCTTCGTCTTCGCCCGCCGCGGCGTCGTGCCCGAGGCGTGCAGCACGTGGTTCCTCCCGCGCCTCGTCGGCATCCAGCAGGCCGCCGAGTGGGTCTACACCGGCCGCGTCTTCGACGCGCAGGAGGCGCTGGCGGGCGGCCTCGTGAGCCGCGTGCTCCCGCCCGAGGAGCTGCTGCCCACCGCGCGGGCGCTCGCCCGCGAGATCGCCGAGAACACGTCGGCCGTCTCGGTCGCCATCGCGCGCCAGATGATGTGGAAGCTTCTCGGCGCCGATCATCCGATGGAGGCGCATCGCCTCGACTCGCGCGCCATGGCCTTCACCGGCGGTTCGGCCGACGCGCGCGAGGGCGTCGGCGCGTTCCTCGAGAAGCGCCCCGCGCGCTTCACGGGGCGCCCGTCGAGCGACATGCCGCCGTTCTATCCCTGGTGGCAGCCCCGTGAGTTCTGAGACGACGCTCCCCCGCACGGCGGACGTCGTCGTCATCGGCGCGGGCGCGATCGGCTGCTCCATTGCCTATCACCTGGCGCTCCGTGGCCGGCGCGACGTCGTCGTCCTCGAGCGCGACGCGATCGGCTCGGGCTCGACCAGCAAGGCCGCCGGCGGCATCCGTGTCCAGTTTGGGACGCGTGTCGAGATCGAGTTCTCGCTCCGCTCGATCGAGTTCTTCACGCACTTCGAGGAGGAGATGGGCGTTCCCTGCGACTATCACCAGGAGGGCTACCTGATCCTCCTGAGCGACGCCCGCGACGTCGAGCGCTTTCGGAAGAACATCGAGCTCCAGCGGAGCCTCGGCGCCAAGGTCGAGCTGATCTCCCCCGCCGCCGCGCGCGACATCGTCCCCGAGCTGGTCACCGACGATCTCCTCGCCGCCGCGTGGGGCCCGACGGACGGCCACGCCTCACCGAACGATGTCGTGCAGGCGTACGCGCGCCAGGCGCGCGCGCGCAGCGTCCGAATCTTCGAGGGCACGCCCGTGACGGGGATCGAGGTAGAGGGCGGCCGCGTGAGCGGCGTCGTGACCCCGGCGGGCCGCATCGCCACGCGGCTCGTCGTCAACGCGGCGGGGCCGCAGGCGCCGCTCGTCGGCCGCATGGTGGGCCTGGAATTGCCCGTGGACCCACGGCGCCGCCATATCTTCGTCACCGGCCAGTTCGCGGGCGTGCAGCATCCCATGCCGCTCGTCATCGACCGTGGGAGCGGCTTCTACTGCCGGAGCGAGCAGGGCGCCCTGCTCATGTCGGCGGGCGACATCGGATCCAAGACCGAGTACGAGGCGAGCGTGGACTGGAGCATGCTCGAGCAGACCGTGACGAAAGCCGTGAAACGCATCCCCGCCCTCGAGCGCGCCGAGATCCACCACGCCTGGGCCGGCTTGCGGCCGTTGACGCCCGACGAGCACGGCATTTTGGATTGGGCGCCGGGCATTGACGGGCTCTACCTCGCCATCGGTTTCTGCGGCCACGGCTTCCAGCACTCGCCCCCGGCGGGCCAGTGCGTCGCCGAGGTGCTGACTGACGCCCGCCCCTCCATCGACATCACCGACCTCGGCATCGCCCGCTTCGCGCCGCGGAGATAGACTGCAGCGCCTTGCAACTATCCAGGTTCGAAGTGGAACCCATGCCGCCGCAAAGCGTTGGAACAATGGGAAGTTATGATGCAGACGCCGTGGCCGTCATCCACGATATTCCGTCCCGCGTCAACAACGCACCGCGTCTCGATAGAATCCCCATATATATATATAGACGCACGGTGCGTCAAAGGCTGGCTGGGTTTAGTCCAACTGGTTTTATCCGTCGTGCTCGGCGGCGCCGTTGGCAGTTGCGCGACGACGCACGACGGATAAAAGCCTAAACGTTGGACGGCGGGAACGCGTCGGAGTGGGACCTGCGGATGGCTGCTCGAGCGTCCTGGCTGTCGAAGCCCGGCGGCACAGCAGCCCGGTCCGAATCTTCTCCGAGATCAGCGGTTGGTGTCTGTGGCTGCATGGTCGTAGACTAAGCTAAATTAACTCATCACGCTCTGGGACTGTCTGAATGGCGTGTGAACCCCGCGATGTTCAGAAGGGAAACGGCAACCGATGGCCCACGCAAGAACCGAGGAACAATCCAACGCAGTGAAGCTGTTCACATCCGCTCCAAATCTGGCGGATCTGGTTCCCGAGGAGCTCAAGTCTCTTCCTGATCCCCAGACGGCGATCCCCGCCATCGCCAAGAGTCCTCGGCTGGTGAGTCTCGTCGACAACGCTGTCCGAACGATTCCGACACGTCATCAGATTTTCCTGCGCGACGCGCGCAATCTCACGGATCTCGGGCCAGGCTCGGTTCACCTTGTCGTGACTTCCCCGCCATACTGGACCCTCAAGGAATATCGCCAATCCGAGGGCCAGCTCGGCGATGTCTCCGACTACGAGAAATTCCTCTCGGAGCTGGACCGGGTTTGGAAACATTGCTTCGACGCCCTTGTTTCAGGAGGCCGCCTCATCTGCGTTGTGGGCGACGTCTGCCTCTCGCGTCGCAAGAACGCCGGCCGTCACACCGTGGTCCCACTGCACGCCTCCATCCAGGAACACTGCCGACGGATCGGGTTCGACAATCTCGCACCGATCATCTGGCACAAGATCGCGAATGCTGTGTACGAGGTCGAAAACGGGTCGGCGGGATTCCTCGGGAAACCATACGAGCCGAATGCCGTCATCAAGAACGATATCGAATTCATTCTTATGCAGCGAAAGCCAGGTGGCTACAGAAAACCCTCGGTCCCCGCGCGCATCTTGAGTGTGATTTCCACTGAAGACTACCAGCGATGGTTTCAGCAGATTTGGACCGGCTTGACCGGTGCCTCCACGCGAGACCACCCCGCTCCTTTCCCGCTCGAGCTGGCCGAACGCCTGATTCGGATGTTCAGCTTCGTGGGCGACACAGTCCTCGATCCCTTCATGGGAACGGGCACGACCAACTCCGCGGCGGCACGTTGTGGGCGCAACAGTATCGGCACCGAAGTTGACGAGCACTACTTCGAGCTGGCGGAACGACGAATTCGGCACGAGAGCACCGGGTTATTCTCGTCGGTCTGCATCGAAGCGCATAAGAGGTAGCTGTCACGTGACGGCGGCATCCCCCGAAGATCTGGCTATGCGCGTGAGAAGGGCCGTTCGCCGCTTCTGGTTGACGCGTGGGCGCCAAGCGAAGGCCCAAGGTGGCGGAACCGGAGATCGGGACCGCGGGGCGCGGAGTGCCGTCACCGGCGGTGCACATCTCGATGGCTTTGCCGATCTCATCCGCGACTTGATCGTGGAAGCAGGCGTAGAGGATACGGCGGTTCATCGGCGGCGCAGGGTCGAGCTACCTGGGTATTACCGTGCAGAAAAGAAGTGGGACTTGGTTGTCGTCGTTGCAGGGCGCTTGTTTGCGACCGTCGAGTTCAAGGCGCAGGTTGGGCCTTCATTCGGCAACAACTACAACAACCGAACGGAGGAAGCCCTCGGCAACGCGACCGACTATTGGGCGGCCTACCGCGAAGGGGCGTTCCGAGGTTCGCCGAAGCCTTGGCTCGGCTACATGATGCTCTTGGAGGAGGCCTCAGGTTCCACGCGTCCCGTCTCGGTGGCCCAACCACACTTCCCCGTGTTCGAAGAGTTCCGCGATGCTTCGTACGCGAAGCGCTACGAGATTCTGCTCACGAAGATGGTGCGAGAACGTCTCTATGATGCCGCGAGTCTCATCCTGACTCCGCGAAACGCCGCGCGGCGCGGGACGTTCTCGGAACCATGCTCGGAATTGGCGTTTGCCAACTTTGCGGAGAGCCTGGTGGCCCGCGCCATCGCTTACTCCAGGACCAATAGATGAATGCGTGCCGTGATAGTGGCCTGCCGTCCAACAACGCGATGTAGCGGACGATCCTCTTCGCGGCTCGCCGCTGATCCCGAGCGGTTGGAAGGGCAGGCCAGAACCGCGCGGCGCGGCGCTGAGCGGTAGGCTGGACCGCGCACGCTCGCCCCACAGCCTGCCCCGGCGGCCGACCGCCACTACGGAGGCCATGTTATGGGCGTGTTGTCGAGTCCAGGCCAAGTCATCGTTGACAACGAGCGTCGCCGTCTGCTCGTCGCCGACGCGGACCACCATCGCGTGGTCATTCTTGACCTCGCCGGGCAGGTTCAACATGTCATCGGCACCGGCGAGGAAGGGCGGACAGATGCCGCCTGTGAGGAGGCACAGTTTCGATATCCCCGCGGCATTGCTGCTGACCCGGACTTCATCTACGTCGCCGACACCGGCAATCGTGTTATCCGACGTGTCGACCGCCGCGCGCATCAGGTGACGACCATTGCCGGGCGCGGAAAGGCAGGGCAAGATGACGGCCCCGCGGACGCGGCCTCCTTCGAGGCGCCGGCGAGCCTCGCCCTTGCCGGCGGTTTGCTCTACATTGCTGACGCGCAGACCCACGCGATTCGTGTCCTGGACCTCAGGTTGCGCGTCGTCTCGACCTTGTCGCTGCGCGCCCCCCCCCCGCTACGCTGAGCGCGAGGCGTCGCGTGGGGGG
>JBOHQB010000104.1:0-17870 GCA_050731995.1 Candidatus Rokuibacteriota bacterium | reverse complement strand
GATCCCGTTCCACGTGGAAGGCGTGCAGACCTTCGGCAATGTCCCGATCGACCTCGACGGCATGGGCATCGACCTGCTCTCCTTCTCGAGCCACAAGATCTACGGGCCGAAGGGTGTCGCCGGGCTCTGGATCCGGAAGGGCGCCAAGATGGTCTCGGTCCAGCACGGCGGCGAGCACGAGCGGAGGCGACGCGCGGGTACCGAGAACGTGCCGGGCATCGTGGGTCTCGGGAAGGCCGTGGAGATCCGCGCGCGGGAGATGCACGAGGAGGCGAAGCGGGTGACGGCGCTGCGCGACCGACTCTGGGACGGCATTCTCGCCCGGGTTCCCGAGGTCCGCCTGAACGGCCATCCGACCGAGCGGCTGCCGGGCACGGCCAACATCGCCTATCGCAACGTCGAGACGGAATCCATCATGCTCGGCCTGGACCTCAAGGGCATCGGCGTGTCGGCGGGCTCGGCGTGCACGTCGGGCGACGTCGAACCGTCGTACGTCCTCGTCGCGATGGGCGTGCCGCTCGAGTGGTCGATGGGCGCCGTGCGCCACTCGCTGGGCCGCTCGACGACCGCGGCGGACATCGACTACGTCGTCGACTGCGTGGAGCCGTTGGTGGCCAAGCTGCGCGCCGCGCTCCCCGTGGGGGCCGCGTGAGGTACAGCGCGCGCCTGACGGACCACTTCTTGAACCCGCGCAACGCCGGGCTCATGTTGACGCCCGACGGGACGGGGACGGAGGAGTACGCGGGCTGCGGCGACCTCGCGCGCTTCTTCCTCCGCGTCCGCGACGGGCGCGTGGCGGAGGCGCGCTTCCAGACCTACGGCTGCGGCCCGACGATCGCCGCGGCGAGTGCGGCGAGCGAGCTCGTGACGGGCAGGGCGGTGGAGCACCTGCTGACGATCAAGGCCCAGGAGATCGAGGACGCGCTCGACGGGCTGCCGGAGGATCGGAAGCACGCGGCCGAGGTCGCCGCCGGGGCGCTGCGCGCCGCGGCACTCGACGCGCTCGGGCGCGCCGGGGACGAGATCTAGCATGTTCGACGCGCTCCGCCGTGACATCCGGACCGTGCTCGAACGGGACCCGGCCGCGCGCTCGGCGTTCGAGGTGCTCCTCTGCTACCCGGGCGTCCACGCCCTCGCGCTCCATCGCGTCGCGCACTGCCTGTGGGGCTGGGGCTGGACCACGCCGGCCCGGTTCGTGTCGCACGTCTCGCGGTCCCTCACGGGCATCGAGATCCACCCGGCGGCGCGCATCGGGCCCGGGCTCTTCATCGACCACGGCATGGGCGTCGTGATCGGCGAGACCGCCGAGATTGGCGAGAACGTCACGCTGCTCCAGGGAGTCACGCTGGGCGGGACGAGCCTCAAGCGTGAGAAGCGCCATCCGACCATCGGCAACAACGTCACGATCGGCGCGGGCGCCAAGATCATCGGCGGCTTCACGATCGGTGACGGCAGCCGCGTCGGCGCCGGCTCGGTCGTCGTCCGCGAGGTGCCGCCGAACTGCGTTGTCGTCGGTGTCCCGGGCCGGATAACATTCAGGGACGGCCAGCGGGTCGGCGGCATCGACATGGATCAGACGGACCTTCCCGACCCGGTCGCCAAGGCGATCGAGCAGCTCATCGAGCGGATCCGCGGCCTCGAGGCGGACCTCGAAGCGCTGCGCAAGACCATCGACCTCGACGGGCGCAAGGAGGACAGCCGGTGACGCCGAAGGACACGTTGAGCCTCAAGGAAGCCTCGACGTACCTCTCCATGGACGAGAAGACGCTGAAGACGCTGGCGTCGGAGCGGCGCATCCCGTGCCTGGACCACGACGGTCACTGGGTCTTCTCGAAGAAGTCCATCGACAAATGGCGACATCAGAAGGCGCGCGCGGCGCGCTGAGCCGTGCCCCCTGTCGACCGCGCCGCCGCTTGGGCGATCCTCACCGAGTTCACCCGGAGCGATAGCCTCCGCAAGCACGCGCGCGCCGTCGAGGCGTCGATGCGCGCGTACGCGACCCGGTACGGCGAGAACCCCGAGCGCTGGGGCGTCGCCGGGATGCTCCACGACTTCGACTACGAGATGCACCCGATGGCGCCCCACCATCCGGTGAAGGGAGCCGAGATCCTACTGGCGCGGGGCGTCGAGCCCGCCGTCGTCTACGCCGTCCTCGCCCACGCCGACTACTCGGGCATGTCGCGCGTGTCGCTCCTCGACAAGGCACTCTACGCCTGCGACGAGTTGTCCGGCTTCGTCCACGCCTGCGCGCTCGTGCGCCCGGGCAAGGTCATCAGCGGGCTCGAGGTCGCGTCGGTCAAGAAGAAGCTCAAGGACAAGGCGTTCGCGCGCACCGTGAACCGCGACGACGTCTACCGCGGGGCTGCCGAGCTCGGGGTGGACCTCGACGGCCACATCGCCTTCGTCGTCCAGGCACTCGAGGGCGTCGCGCCCGAGATCGGCCTCGCCCGAGCCTGAACGACGGGCTCCGACCGTGACCCGCGCGATCGCGCACGTGGATATGGACGCGTTTTACGCGTCGGTCGAGCAGCGCGACCGGCCGGAGCTGCGCGGCACGCCCGTCGTCGTCGGCGCCGATCCCAAGGGGCGCGGCGTCGTCAGCGCCGCCTCGTACGAGGCGCGCGTCTTCGGCGTCACGTCGGCGATGCCGATCTCCCGCGCGACGCGCCTCTGCCCGCACGCGACCTTCCTGCCCGTGGACATGGACAAGTACGCGCGCGAGTCGGCGCGGGTGATGGCGATCCTCGCGGACTTCTCGCCGCTCGTCGAGGCGGTGTCGATCGACGAGGCGTTCGTGGATCTCACGGGCACGGAGACGCTGTGGGGTCCGCCGCCGGAGGCGGTGAGGACGATCAAGCGCCGCGTGCGGGAGGAGACGGGGCTCACCGCGTCGGCCGGGCTGGCGGCGAACAAGTTCGTCGCCAAGGTTGCCTCCGACCTCGGCAAGCCCGACGGCCTCGTCGTCGTGGAGGCGGGCCACGAGGCGGAGTTTCTGGCGCCGCTGCCCGTCGAGCGGCTCTGGGGCGTGGGCCGCGTGACGGCCAAGGCGCTCGCCGATCGCGGGATCGCCACGATCGGCCAGATCCAGCGTCTGCCGCGGCGGGCTCTCCCGCGCGGCCTCCACGACCTCGCCTTCGGCCGCGACGACCGGGCCGTGGAGCCGTGGAGCGCGCCGAAGTCCATGGGGGCGGAGACGACCTTCGAGCGCGACGTCAGCGACCGGGCGCGGCTCGACACGACGCTCCGCTCCCAGGCCGAGCGCGTGGCGCGCGAGCTGCGCGCCGAGCGCCTCGCCGCGGCGCGCGTGACGCTGAAGCTCAGGTTCGCCGACTTCCGGACGCTCACGCGGAGCCACACCGCCGAGCCGACGCAGGACGGCCTCGAGATCTACCGACGCGCGCGCACACTTCTGGAGGCCGAGCGGCTGGTTCAGCCGGTGCGTCTGATCGGGGTCTCGGCCGCCGCGCTCGGCCCGGAGCGCGCCGGGCAGCTCGATCTGCTCGATCCCAACGCCGTGCGCCGCGAGAATCTCGCGCGCGCGGTGGACAAGATCGCGACACGCTATGGCGCCCGCGCCATTCTGCCCGCAACCCTG
The DNA here is from genome assembly GCA_050731995.1 of Candidatus Rokuibacteriota bacterium. GTDB lineage: Bacteria > Methylomirabilota > Methylomirabilia > Rokubacteriales > CSP1-6 > JBOHQB01. The sequence continues at coordinate 14,275 of JBOHQB010000104.1, read as the reverse complement.
GCGCGCGGCCGAAACCCTGACCCAAGGAGCCGTCTATGACGGATTAATCGCGACCTCGAGCAGCGCCTGGCAGAAACCCTCGACCTCCGGCGGCGTCCGGTCGCCGTCGTCTTCCGCCCAAGCCCGCCGGCGGGCGTGCCGAAGTTCGACGGGACCCAACCCTCGGGATGCAGCTTCTGGCGGCTCGCGATGGACGGGCGGACCTTCTATACGGTCGCTGCCGACCACTACAACTGCCCGCTCGGAAGCGACACACACACCATCGCGCTGCCGCCCGAGCGCGCGCCGGAGCTCGAGCAGACGCTCTCGCTCATGGCCTCGAGCGGCTATATCAGGATGGAGGAAGTCCCCGGGATTCCCCGCCTGCCGCAGGCGCCCGGCGTCGTGGTGTACGCGCCGCTCGGCGACACGCCGGTCGACCCGGACGTGGTCCTTGTCGTGGTCCGCCCGGGGCGGGTGATGCTCCTGCAGGAGGCGGCGATCCGGGCGGGTGTCGGTGCCGAGGCCTCGCTACTGGGCCGGCGACCTGCATGGCGCTCCCCGCGTCCCTCGCGCAGGGAGTGGTCGCGAGCACCGGCTGCATCGGCAACCGTGTGTACACCGACCTGGGCGAGGACGAGCTCTACGTGGTGATTCGGGGCGCGGACCTCTCCCGGGTGGTCGCCGAGCTCGGAACGATCGCATCGGCGAACGCCCGCGCTCGCCGGGTGCCATCGCGACCGCCGGCAGGCGCTGGCGAGGGAGTAGCGCACGACCCGATCATTCAGATACACTGACTGAACAGCGGTTCAGTTGTGCGAAAGGAGTTCCGATGGACCGACCGATCGCCTACGACAAGCTCGCGCGCGAGGATCGCTTCGTCCGCATGCGCGCGCGCGACGTCGGCGAGGCGCGGGTCGAGCAGGGGATCGCGCCCTTCCCCGACCTGTCGACGCGCGAGTCCATGCGGGAGCGCGTCCACGGCATCCTCGTCGGGGAGCTCCAGGCGATGGAGGGCGCCGGCCGCACGGTCTACGACTTCCCCGACGCGCCGTGGGAGTTCACGCTGGACATGGCGCGTCAGGTCTGGGACGAGTCGCGCCACGTCGAAACGTACCTCGGCCTCGTGCAGCACCTGGGCGGCCGCGTCGGCGAGTTTCCCGAGACGACGATCCTGTGGCGCTGCGCGTGCGCCGAGGACGCCGCGGCGCGCGTCGCCGGCGTCAACCGGGGCCTCGAGGGGCTGGCGTGCGATGTCTTCAACCAGCTCATCCACATCGCGGGCAAGATCGGCGATCCGATCCTCGAGCAGTCGGTGGACTACGTCCTCGCGGACGAGATCACGCACGTCCGGATGGGCTCGCGCTGGCTCAACGAGCTGACGCGGGATGACCCGGAGCGCCGCCGCCGCGCGATCGAGTTCCAGGAGACGATCGACGAGCGGTTCAACCTCGGCGGCAGCCGCCAGGACGGCCACCACGAGGTGGTGCCGATCTCGATCGCCAAGGAAGCGCGGAAGCTCGCCGGCTTCACCGACGAGGAGATCGAGCGCCTCGTCAAGAGCACGCAGCGCTCGCAGGTGTACTAGGCCTGAGCCCGCACCCGCTCGCCGGCCACTTCTCCGTCGACGTCTCCGCCCGCCGGATCCGCAACTATCGCTACGCGGTCGAGCGCATGATGCGCATCCTCGGCGGCTGGATCGCGCTCACGCCCGAGCTCGACGCCAAGCTCCTCTTCGGCCGCCACGTCTGGGACAATGCCCAGCACGCCGACCTCTGGGGCAAGCGGCTGCCCGAGCTGCGGGCACCGGCGCAGCAAAGCGAGCCGGCGAATCAGCGGTTCGTCAGCTTCATGGATCGCCTCGAGACCGCCGAGCGGCCTGGCCAGACCGTCGAGCGGATCGCCGGGGTCTACCGCGTGCTCAAGCCGCACCTGATCACGGTGTACGAACGCCACCTGGCGGCGACGAATCCCGTCTACGAGCCGCCGACGCGCCGTATCCTCCTCCGCTGTCTCGACGAGGAGCGGCGCCACGTCGTCGCCGGCGGGATCGTTTTGGGCCGGCTCACGCGCGAGCCCGCCGCCGCGCGCCGCGCGACGGAGTGGGAGGCGTTGCTGATGCGGGCGCTCGGGGAGGCCGGCGGGGTCACGGGCGATGTCGAGCCGCCGCTCGTCGCGCCGTCGGGCGCCATGCCGGACGCCGCCGTCGTCGCGCAGGACCTCGTGACGGTCCCGCCGCCCTTCGATCCAGCGGAGACGGAGCAGGATCTGCTCGCGGCGATCGGCGCCCACGCGCTGGAGCTGAAGCGGCTCGCGGGGCCGTTCGACCGCTGGTGGGTCGTGGGGCTCGCGAAGATCGGCCGCCAGCGGGTCGTCAAGATCCGCGTCTCCGGCCCCATCGGCACGTCGCTGCTCCAGGTGAAGTGGAAGCCCTCGGACGGAGGCTGGGAGCTCGCCTCCGCCGACGTGCTAAGCCCGCCGTCCGCCGACTGACGTGTTCCGCACGGTGCTCGTCGCCAACCGGGGCGAGATCGCCTGCCGCGTCTTCCGCGCGTGCCGCGCGCTCGGTGTCAAGAGCGTGGCCGTCTACTCCGAGGCGGATCGCGAGGCGCCGCACGTGCGCGATGCGGACCAGGCGACGGCCATCGGCGGCGCGCCGGCGCGCGAGAGTTATCTCAACATCGAGGCGATCCTCGACGCCGCGACCCGCACCGGCGCCGAGGCGATCCATCCGGGCTACGGCTTTCTGTCCGAGAACTGGCGCTTCGCCGAGGCGTGCGCGCGCCGCGGGCTCGTCTTCATCGGTCCCTCGCCCGAGGCGATCCGGGTGATGGGCGACAAGACCGAGGCGCGGCGGCTGATGGCCGGGGCGGGGGTGCCGGTCCTGCCGGGCAGCGAGGGCACGGTGGCCGATGCGGGCGAAGCCGAGATCGTCGCGGGCGAAATCGGCTATCCGGTCATCCTCAAGGCCGCGGCGGGCGGCGGCGGCATCGGCATGGCACGCGTCCACGAGCCCAGGGAGCTGCCGACCGCGTTCGCCACCGCGACGCGGCGGGCGCAGGCGGCGTTCGGTCGCGCCGAGGTGTACGTCGAGCGATACCTGGACCGCCCGCGCCACGTCGAGGTCCAGATCTTCGGTGACGCGGCGGGCACGCTCGTGCACCTGCACGAGCGCGAGTGCTCCATCCAGCGTCGCCACCAGAAGCTCGTGGAGGAGGCGCCGGCGCCGAACCTCGATCCCGCCGTCAAGGCTGGGCTCGTCGCCGCGGCGGTGAAGGGCGCCCGCGCGATCGGCTACACGAACGCCGGGACACTCGAGTTTCTGCTCGACGCGAGCGGGGTCTTCTACTTCCTCGAGATGAACACGCGGCTTCAGGTGGAGCATCCGGTCACGGAGGAGACGACGGGGCTCGATCTCGTCGTCGAGCAGCTCCGCGTCGCGGCAGGCGAACGGCTCCGCTGGCGCCAGGATGCCGTCGTCCAGCGCGGGGCGGCGATCGAGTGCCGGGTCTACGCCGAGGATCCCGAGAAGGGGTTCATGCCGTCGCCGGGGACGCTCGCGCGGCTCGAGCTGCCGGCGGGCGAGGGAATCCGTGTCGAGTCCGGCGTGGAGTCGGGCAGCGCCGTCTCCGTGCACTACGATCCGTTGCTGATGAAGCTCGTCGCGCGGGGCGAGACGCGCTCCCAGGCGCTCGGGCGCCTCGCGCGCGCGCTCGAGGCGTGCGTGATCGAGGGGGTCAAGACGACGCTGCCCTTCCTCCGCCGCGTCGTCGCGCACCCGGAGTTCGTCGCCGGCCGCGTGAACACCCAGATGGCCGAGCAAGGAGCGTTCAATGGCTGAGGAGATCAAGGCGCACATCACGGGCATCGTCTTCCAGATCGCGGTCAAGCCCGGCGACCGCGTTCAGGCGGGCGATCCCGTCATCGTGCTGGAATCGATGAAGATGGAGATCCCGGTCGAGGCGCCGCGCGCGGGCGCGATCAAGGAGATCCGCGTACGCGAGGGCCAGACCGTCCAGGAAGGCGAGACCGTGGCGGTGCTGGAATAGGAGGACGGCGATGGCGGAGACGACGGCGCTCGACCTGATCCGTGGGCTTTACGACTATCACTGGTGGGCGAATCAGCGGCTCTTCGACGCCGTGCGCAAGCTCGGCGAGGAGGCGGCGGGCCGGGACCTGGGCAAGCACTTCTCCTTTCCGACGCTCCGCGGGATGCTCGCCCACATCTACGCCGCCGACTGGATCTGGCTGGAGCGCTGGCACGGGCGGACGCCGACGGCGCTGCCACCCGAGCCTCCGACGCTCTCGGCGCTGCGCGCGATCTGGGAGCCGTTCGAGAAGACACAGCGCGCCTTCATCGGCGCGTTGACGCCGGCCGACCTTTCGCGCAGCGTCGAGTTCAGGTCCACCGCCTACCCGACGAAGGACGGCGGACCGTACCGGATCCCGCTCGCGCCGCTCCTCCAGCACGTCGCCAACCACGCGACCCACCACCGCAGTGAGATCGCGACGATGCACACGCTGCTCGCCGGCTCGCCGCCGGCCACGGACATCTCGCTCTACCTTGCGATCGCGTCGGGCCGTGCCGCGACGCCATGAGCGCGCGCGAGATGGAGCGGATCCGTTGTCTCTATGACCACCATCGGTGGGCGAACCACCGTCTCCTCGACATCGCCGGCGCACTCGGTGAGGAGGCCGTGGTGCGCGAGGTCGGGACACAGTTCACCGCGCCGACGCTCAAGGGCGTGTTTTTCCACATCTACGGCGTGGACTTGCTCTGGCTCGCCCGCTGGAACGGGACGTCGCCGTCGACGCCGCCTTCGGAGCAGGACGTGCCCACCCTCCGGGCTTTGCGTGACCTGTGGAGCGCGCTGGAGGCCGAGCAGGCGACCTACCTCGCCCGTCTGACCGAGTTAGATCTGGAGACCGTGCTCGAGTACCGTCTGATCTCGGGCAAGGTGTATCGGCTGCCGCTCTGGACGCTGCTGCAGCACGTGCCCGACCACGGGACGCACCACAGGAGCGAGATTGCGACGATGCTCACGATGCTCAGCGGCTCTCCCCCCGGCACCGGTATCGCGCGTTATCACACGCTGCGCACGGGCCAGGATGCCTGAAGTGGATTGAGGAGGACGGCGATGGCGACGACGGCGGCGCTCGACATGACGCACGGCCTGTACGACTATCACTGGTGGGCGAACCGCCGCCTCTGGGACATCGCCTCGGCGCTGGGCGACGGAGTCGAGCACGACGTCGGCCGCCAGTTCAGCTTCCCGACACTCAAGGGCATGTTCGCGCATCTCTACGGCGCGGACTGGATCTGGCTGGAGCGCTGGCAGGGGCGGCCCACGACCAAGCTCCCGTCGGGAGCGGACTTTCCGACTTGGAAGGCGCTGCGCGAGCGCTGGGACTCCTTCGAGAGCGAGCAGCGCCGCTTCGTCGAGGCGCTCCACCCTGAGGACCTCGACCGCGTCGTCACCTACCGGAACACACAGGGCACGGAGTTCCGGGTCGCGCTCTGGCGGCTTCTCCAGCACGTGCCGAACCACGCAACGCACCACCGGAGCGAGGTCGCGACGATGCTGACGATCATCAGCGGCTCACCCCCGGACACCGGCATCAACACGCACGCGACGACGGTGGCGCCGCCGCCGGGGCGATGACGCCGTGAGCATGCGAGACCACGCCGACGACCTTGCGGCGCGTCGTGAGCGCGCGCGGGCCATGGGCGGCGCCGACGCCGTCGCCCGGCAGCACGCGGCGGGCAAGCTCACCGTGCGCGAGCGGCTCGACCTTCTCTTCGACAAGGACACGTTCACCGAGATCGGCGTCCAGGCGACGCACGCCGGGATCGCCCCCGACATGGCGGGGCGCGAGACGCCGGCCGACGGCGTCGTCACGGGCTTCGGCAAGGTGAACGGGCGGCTCGCCTCGGTCATCGCCTACGACTTCACCGTGATGGCCGGCTCGATGGGGCGCAACGCGGAGCTCAAGTGCAACCGCGCGCGGGAGATCGCGTACACCAAGCGCATGCCGATGATCTGGCTGATCGACTCGGCCGGCGCGCGCATCCAGGAGGCGATCGGCTCGCGCAACTTCGCGGCGTCGGGTCTCCTCTTCCGCGAGGAGTCCATCATGTCGGGTGTCGTGCCGCAAGTCGCGGCGATGATGGGGCCCGGTGCCGCGGGCACGGCCTACATCCCGGCGCTCGCGGACTTCGTGCCGATGGTGAAGGGGACCGCCAACATGGCGCTCGGCGGCCCGCCGCTCGTGAAGGCCGTCGTCGGCGAGGACGTCACGGCCGAGGAGCTGGGGGGCTCGAAGGTGCACTGCGAGGTCTCCGGCTGCGCCGACCTCGAGGTCGAGGACGACCGCGCCTGCGTCCAGGCGATCAAGGACTATCTCGCCTATTTCCCCTCGAGCAACACGGAGCCGCCGCCGGTGATCCCGTGCGACGATCCGGTGGACCGTCGCGACGAAGGTCTCTTGACGATCATCCCCGACAACCCGCGGCGCGCCTACGACGTCCGGAAGGTCATCCGCGCCATCGTGGATCACGGGCAGACGTTCGAGCTCAAGCCCGCGTGGGCGAAGAACATCGTGACGGCGCTCGCGCGGCTCAACGGCCATCCCGTCGGGATCGTCGCCAACCAGCCGATGGTCCTCGGCGGCGTGCTCGACATCGACGCCGCCGACAAGGCGGCGCGCTTCATGATGCTCTGCGACGCCTTCGGCATCCCGCTCGTGTTCCTGCAGGACGTGCCGGGCTTTATGGTCGGCTCCAAGGTCGAGCGCGCCGGCATCATCCGTCACGGGGCCAAGATGCTCTATGCCGTCAGCGTGGCGACGGTGCCCAAGCTCACCGTCGTCATACGAAAGGCGTACGGCGCCGGCTACTTCGTCATGTGCGGGCGCGCCTACGAGCCGGACCTGATCGTCGGCTGGCCGACGGCGGAGATCAGCGTGATGGGCCCGGAAGGCGGGACCAACATCATCTTCCGCAAGGAGATTGCCGCCGCGGCGAGTCCCGACGCGGAGCGGGCGAAGCGGGTCGAGCAGTTCCGGGGGCTGATCGACCCGTATATCGCGGCCGGCGCCGCGCTCATCGACGACGTCATCGACCCGCGCGAGACGCGGCCGGTCTTGATCAGGGCGCTCGAGATGGCGAAGACGAAACAGGTGAGCCGTCCCTGGCGCAAGCACGGCGTCATGCCGGTGTAGCACGCGGTTTCTAGCCCTCGACGAACGCCTTGAGGTTGCGCCCGCGGAGCGGATGGCGGAGCTTGCGGAGCGCCTTGGCCTCGATCTGGCGGATGCGCTCGCGCGTGACGTCGAAGCGCCGGCCCACCTCCTCGAGCGTGTGCTCGCCGTCCTCGCCGATGCCGAAGCGGAGGCGCAGGATCTCCTTCTCCTTGGGTGACAGCATCGACAACGCCTTCTCCACCTGCACGGTCAGGTCCTGATTCAGCAGGCTCTCGTTCGGCGACGCCGCCGACTTGTCCTCGAGGAAATCGCCGAGCTCCGAGTCCTCGCCGATCGGTGTCTCGAGCGACAGCGGCTTCCGCGACGACTCGAGGATGAGCCGCACCTTCTTGGCGGGCACACCGGTGCGCCGGGCGAGCTCCTCGGGCGTCGGCTCGCGGCCGAGCTCGTTGACCATCGTCCGGTTGAACCGCGAGATCCGGTTCAGCGTCTCGACCATGTGCACGGGGATGCGGATCGTGCGCGAGTGGTCGGCGATTGCCCGCGTGATGGCCTGACGGATCCACCACGTCGCGTAGGTCGAGAACTTGAAGCCGCGCCGGTACTGGAACCGGTCCACGGCCTTCATGAGCCCGATGTTGCCCTCCTGGACGAGATCGAGCAGCGTCAGCTCGCTGCCGAGGTAGCGCTTGGCGACCGAGACGACGAGCCGGAGGTTGGCCTCCATCAGCTCGCGCTTGGCCTGCCGCACCGTCCGGTCGTGCGCTTCGATCTCGGTGAGCAGCGTGGCAAGCTGCCGGCGGGGAAGGCCTGCCTCGGCCTCGAGCGCCGCCAGCTCGCGCCGGCCCGACACCGTCCCGCGACGCGCCGTCTGCGCGGCGAGCGCGTGGACCCGCTCGGCGTGGCGGCGTACCCGGGCGACGATCTCGTCGATGAGGGCCGGCTTGAGCGGCATGCCGGCGACCGTCTTCTGAACGGCGTCGAGCTGAGCCGCGGCCGCCTTGGCGCGACGCGTCCGGCTGCCGGCGCCGAGCCGCTCGAGCTTGCGCTCGATGCGCCGGATCTTCGCGAAGGCGCGGAGCACCGGGCGGACCTCCCGGGCGTCGAGCTCGCCGCCCTCGGCGAGAACGATCACCTCATCGGCGCCCATGTCGCCCCGGCGCAGACGGTCGCCAACCTCGCCCAGCGCACGAATGGCGAGGGGAATGCCGGCGAGCGCGCGGCGCAGCGCGATCTGGCCCACCTCGATGCGGCGGCCGATCTCTACTTCTTGCTTCGCCGTGAGCAGCGGCACACGCCCGATCTCCTTGAGGTAGAGACGGACGGGATCCTCGGCCCTGGAAGCGAACGGAGTCGGCACCTCGGCGGAACCCTGCCGGACCTCCTCGGCGTCGGGGTCATCCACGACGAGCACCGGGGCCTGGGGGGCCTCGGTCACCGCGGCTCCTGCATCGCGAACACTATCCCTGAATGTCATCCTGTCACCCAGTCTGGCCCTCGTCTTTGTCTATTGAGACGTTTGGCGAGCCCGGATAGTTTCTAGATCGCGCATGTGAGACTGAAGAACCTGCGGCTCTCAAGTCGCTGAATTCACGAGCGGTCATTCGCTTGGGCCCCCGGCCGCGCCGCAGGCCGCGAGCGCCTCTGATATCATTACGGCCCCGGGGAGGTCGGGTGGACGCCGAAATCGTCGCCGTGGGATCGGAGCTTCTGCTCGGCCAGATCGTGGACACCAACTCCGCGACGATCGGCCGACACTTCGCCGAAATCGGGCTGAACCTGTTCTACAAGACCACCGTCGGAGACAACCTCGGGCGGGTGACCGCCTGCCTCCGCCAGGCCCTCGGCCGGTCCGACGTCGTGGTGACGACCGGCGGGATCGGTCCGACCGAGGACGACATCACGCGCGAGGCAGTGGCCGCTGCCACGGACCGCGAGCTCGTGTTCCACGAGGACCTCTGGCGGCAGATCCAGGTGTTCTTCGAGTCGCGCGGGGTCACGGCGTCCGAGTCGAACCGGCGTCAGGCGTGGATCCCGGCCCACGCGATCATCGTGGAGAACCCCGTCGGCACGGCGCCGGCCTTCATCGTCGAGCACCGCGGGAAGACCGTCATCACGCTGCCCGGGGTGCCGCGCGAGATGGAGCACCTGCTCCGGACGCGGGCCCTTCCTTACCTGCGCGAGCGCTACGGCATCAAGGGCGAGATCCGGCTGCGCGTGCTGAAGATCGTCGGGCTCGGTGAGAGCCGCGTCGGTGAGCGCATCGCCGACTTCATGGCGAGGGGGAGCAACCCGACGATCGGGACGCTCGCGCATCTGGGACAGGTGGATGTCCGCATCGCGGCGAAGGCCGACGACCGCGCCGCCGCCGAGCAGCTCATCGCGCCGGTCGAGGCCGAGATCCGGGCGCGGCTGGGGGACGCGGTGTTCGGCGCCGACGCCGAGACGCTGGAGAGCGTCATCGCCGAGCGTCTCGGCGGTGCCGGCGCGCGCGTCGCCCTCGTCGAGGTAGGAACCGCCGGCACGGCGACGGAGCGGCTGGCCGCGGCCGTGCCCGAGCGCCTCGCGGCGGGGCTCGTGGTCGCGTCGTCCGGTGGGCTCGGCGCGCTCGGCGTGGACTTCGCGGCGATCGACGGTCCGCTCGAGCGGGCGACGGCCGCCGCCTCCGCGATCGCGCGCTGGGCCGGCGTGGACGTCGGCGGCGCCGCGTGGCTCGAGGACCTGCCCGGCTCGGCGCCCCCGATCGTGCGGGCCGCCGTCGCGGTGTCCGTGCGCGGTCGGGCCGGCGGCCGCGAGCACCGCGTGGGCGGCGATCGCGCGAGCGTCCGCATCCGGGCCGCGACCCTGCTCCTCGACGAGGTCCGCCGCGCGCTCGCGACCGGCAGAAGTTGACGCGGCGCGCGACGAGAAGTAGAAACGAGACAGTGTCGAGCGTCGCGCCGAGCGCTCCGTACAGCCTCACCGTCCGGCTGGCGATCAAGAACCGGCCGGGCATGCTCGGCCGCGTCGGCCTGCTCGACTCGCGTGCGCGGACGGTCAACGACGAGATGAAGCTCGCCGCCGCCCACGCCATCGCCGGGTGCGTGTCGCGGAGCGAGCTCGGCCCCGAGGACATCATTCCGAGCATCTTCAACAAGAGCGTGGCGCCCGCCGTCGCCGCCGGCGTGGCGCGGGCCGCCCACGAGACACGCGCGGCCCGCCGCCGGCGCCGCCCCGACGCACGCGCGAGCCGGTGACGCGCCCCCGCTGGTCCGTCGTCATCCCGGCGTTCAACGAGGCCGAGCGGCTGCCGCCGTACCTCGAGGACGTCATGGGCTATCTCGAGGGCGGTGGGTCACCGTGGGAGGCGATCGTCGTGGACGACGGCTCGACGGACGGGACCGCGGACGTGGCGCTGGCCGCGGCCCGCGCGCATCGCCACGTACGGCTCCTGGCGCTCGGCGCCAACCAGGGCAAGGGTGCGGCGGTCCGCGCGGGAATGCTGGCCGCGACGGGCGAGTGGAGGCTCTTCGCCGACGCCGACGGCGCCACGCCGATCGGCGAGCTCAAGCGCCTCGAGGCCGCGCTCGCCGGCGGCGCCGACATCGCGATCGGCTCGCGCGCGCTGGCGGACCCGGCGGTGTCCGTCAGCGCGCGGCCGCATCGCGTCGTCGCCGGGCGGCTCTTCAACTGGCTCGTCGCGCGGTCCGGGCTCACCGGGATCGCCGACTCGCAGTGCGGCTTCAAGGCCTTCAGCGCCGCCGCGGCGATCGATCTCTTCGGGCGACTGACCACGTCCGGCTTCGGCTTCGACGTGGAGCTCCTGCTGCTCGCGCAGGCCTCCGGCTACCGTCTCGCCGAGGTCGCCGTGAACTGGGCGGACCGCCCGGGCAGCAAGGTCGGGGTGGTGCGCAACGGCCCCGGCATGCTCTGGCAGATCTGGCGGGCGCGACGTCGGCTGCGCGCCTCGGGGCGGATATGATTGCAGACTCGCCTCGGCTGTCGAACAGCCTGCGGCTCGCACGGCCATGAATCTCGCGCATCGGGTCGAGGCGATCGAGCGCTTCCTCGCGGTCGAGGTCGCGGAGCGGGCGGGCGAGCTCGAGCGCAGGGGCGTGGACGTGGTGCACCTCGAGTACGGCGAGCCCGACTTCGAGGCGCCGCCCGTCGTTCGCGAGGCGCTCGAGAAGGCGATCAAGGACGGCCGCACGCGCTACACGCACAGCCAGGGCATCCTGCCGCTGCGCGAGGCGATCGCCGATCACTATCGCGCGACGTACGGCGTCGCCGTGTCGCCGGAGCAGATCGTCGTCACCCCCGGCACGTCACCGGCGATGCTGCTGCTCTTCGGACTGCTCCTGAACCCGGGGGACGAGGTCGTGCTCTCGAACCCGTACTACGCCTGCTATCCGAACTTCATCCACTACTCGGAGGGCGTCCCCGCGTACGTGGACATCGCGGAGACGGAGGGCTTCCAGTACCGCCCTGAGGCCTTCCGCGCGCGGCTCGGTCCGCGCACCAAGGCCATCGTCGTCAACTCCCCCGCCAACCCGACGGGCGCCGTCCTCGCGCCGGAGTGCCTGGCCGCGATCGCCGCCCTCGCCGACCGCGGGGGGCCGATGATCGTCTCCGACGAGATCTACCACGGCCTGTCCTACGAGGGCCGCGACCGCTCGATCCTCGAGTTCACCGACCGCGCGTTCGTGCTGAACGGATGCTCCAAGGCGTTCGCGATGACGGGCTGGCGACTCGGCTGGGTGATCGCGCCGCCCGAGCACGCGCAGGCGCTCCGGACGCTCTACGGCAATTTCTTCATCTCGACCAACGAGTTCGTGCAGTGGGCCGGGGTCGCCGCGCTGCGCGAGGCGGCCGCCGAGACCGGCCGGTACCGCGCGATCTTCGGCGAGCGCCGTCGCGTGATGATCGACGGCCTGCGCGCGATCGGTCTGGGAGTCGGCTTCGAGCCGACGGGCGCCTTCTACGTCCTCGCGGCCGCGCGCAAGTTCGCCGAGGACTCGACGCGCTTTGCGTACGAGATCCTCGAGCGGTGCCACGTGGCGGTGACGCCGGGCGCGGCCTTCGGCTCGAACGCCGAAGGCCACCTGCGATTCTCGTACGCCGCGTCGGTCGAGCGCATCCGCGAGGGGCTGCGCCGCCTCGGCCGGTTCCTCGCCGACCGCCGGTGAGCGCGCCCGAGTGCCCCGCCTGCCGTGGTCGGTGGCCGGCCGCGGAATACCGGATCGCCGAGCTCGTCCAGACGGTCGTGGCGCTCCACGACGACCAGACGTTCCGGGGCTGGACGCTCCTCGTGCTCAAGCGCCACGCGACCGAGCTCTTCCACCTCACGCGTGATGAGCGCGCGGCGCTGATCGAGGAGGTGTCGAGCGTGGCGCGCGCGGTCGGCGAGGCGCTCGGCGCGGCCAAGGTCAACTACGCGCTCCTCGGCAACCAGGTGGCGCACATCCACTGGCACATCGTGCCCCGTCTCGCCGACGACCCGGCGCCGCGCCAGCCGGCGTGGCTGCTGCCCCACACGCCGCGCCGGCCGGACGCCGCCGAGGCGCAGGCGCTCATCGCCGCGATCCGCGAGCGTCTGGCGTGAGCCGCTGGCGCGAGCGTGCCTGGGTTGCCGCCGGCTGGCTTCTCGTCGCCGTCGCGGCGCTCGTCTGGACCGCGCTCGACCGGCGGCCGCCGGAGTGGGACCACGCGAACCACCTCGAGCGCATGGTGCACTGCGCGCAGGACCTCGCGGCCGGGGACGTCCGCGCGCTCGTCGAGCGCTCGTCGTTCTATCCGCCGCTCGCCACGTGCGCCGGCGCGCTCGTCTACCGTCTCTGGCCCTCGGACGCGGCGGCGGGTGTCGTCACGATGCTCGGGTTCCTGGGGCTCGGCATGGCCTCGATGCTGGCTCTCGGACGCGCCGTCGCCTCCGGCACCGTCGGCGTCGCCGGGGCGCTGCTCTTCGGCACGGCGCCCTTCGTCGTCTTCTCCGTCCTGAACTTCCAGCTCGACCTGCCGCTCGCCGCGATGGTGGCCGCGACGCTGGCCGTCCTGCTCACGACGGACCGCTTCCGCTCCGTCGGGTATTCGCTCCTCGCGGGCGTCGTCGCAGGGCTCGGCATGCTCACGAAGCCGACCTTCGCGCTCTACGTGCTCCCCGCCGCGCTCGCGGCGGCGCCGCGCGGGCGGCGGGGCGGAGTCAACGCCTCGCTCGCCGTACTCGTCGCGGGCGCGCTGAGCCTGCCGTGGTACGGTCCGCGGCTGATGGGTCTGCCGGCCCAGATCGGCGCCCGCGGCGGCCGGCTCGCCGCGGAGCAGGGACACCCCGATCCGCTGTCGTGGACGGGCCTCACGTTCTATCCGACCTGGGGGGTGGCTCAGCTCGGCGTGGTGGCGACGCTGCTCCTGCTCGTCGGGCTGGCCGTGGCGGCGCGGCGGCGGCAGTGGTTCCTCCTGGCCGCGCTGATCGTGCCCTTCGCGGCGATCCTGTTCGTGCAGAACAAGAACCTCCGCTACTCCCTCCCGCTGCTGCCCGTTGCGGCCGTGGTGGCGGCGCTCGGACTCACGGCCTTCGCCGGGCGCGCGCGCGCCAGCGTTGCCGCGCTCGCCGGCGTCGTGGCCGCCGCGCAGGTGTCGGCGGCCGCCTTCGGCGTGCCGCCCCCGGTGACGGTGCCCGTCGTGGGCGTGTCGTGGGCGTTCAGCCAGCCGCCGATGCGAGCCGACTGGCGCCACCGCGAGATTCTCGCGCTCATCACGCGCGACAGCGGCAGCCGCGCGGCGAAGGTGAGCGTGGTGCCGAACGACAACTTCTTCAGCGTGAGCAACTTCCGCTACTACGCCGTGCGCGACGCCCTGCCGCTCGCGTTCACGCGCGCGTGGGACGAGGATCCGATCGGCGTGGAGTACATGATCCTCAAGTCGGGCGACCAGGGACCCGCGTGGACCGTGGCCCGGCCACGCCGCGTCATCGCGCGCCTCGCCGAGGATGCCGCGCTCGCCGCCGCGTTCCCCGTGATCGGCGAGTACCCGCTGCCCGACGGCTCGCTCGCGACCGTGCGCGCCCGGCGGGTGCCGCCGGTCGAGGACCTGACCCCGTCGGCGCTGGAGCGGCTCG
>JBOHQB010000103.1:0-1951 GCA_050731995.1 Candidatus Rokuibacteriota bacterium | reverse complement strand
TGGAGCCGAGGAAGAGGATGCCGATGAGGATGGCCTGGACGATCCACAGCCACGACATGAAGCCGCCCATCATCGTGATACCCATCGTCTGGTTGAAGGCGTAGATCTCGCGCCCGAGGTAGTAGCCGGCGAAGGGGAGCACGATGAATGCGGAGAGCGCGACGAAGTTGCCGACGTAGCCCATCCAGTCGTAGCGCGCCCGCTCCTCGTCGGTCTCGGCGCCGAGGAAGCGGAAGGCGGCGTACGCGGCGGCGATGGTCCCGCCGAAGACGATGTTCGCGATGAGCCGGTGGATGTTGATCGGCATCCAGGTGAAGTTGTTGATCGCGGCCCAGACGGAGCCCTTCAGCGCGCCCGACTCGTCGATGCCGGCCGGCGAGATCATGAACGTCACCCACGAGTTCGCGACGAGGAGGATCGCCGTGCCGAAGACGTTCGACAGGACGCCGAGCCCCACGTGGATCCACTTGCGCGACCCCGAGAGCCAGTCCCAGCCGTAGTACCAGAGGTAGACGGTGAAGGTCTCGGCGAAAAACAGGAGCGCGTACACCCCGTAGGTCGGAAAGAAGATGGACGTCATGTACGCCCAGAATTTCGGGTAGTAGCCGACGAAGAGGAAGAGCAGCAACGCCCCGAGCAGCGCCGTCGTCGAGAACGCGGCGAAGGTCAGCTTGACGAACTCGTGGGAGAGCCAGTCGTAGCGCGCGTCGCCCGTCCGCCAGCCGATGATCTCGATGATGACCGCGAAGATCGGCACGCCGAGGATGAACGCGGCGAAGTTCAGGTGGAGCTGGGCAACGGCCCAGACGGCGAGGCGTGAGCCGATGAGCGGGAACTGGCGGTAGGCGGGCTCCTTGGTCCCGTCCTGGGCCTCGGCGGGCAGCGCGGCGACGACGATGAGGAGCCCGAGGACGAGGAGGGCGGCGCCGGCGCAGGCGCGCGCCGCGGTCACACGTCTCGTCACTTCATCGCCCCGGGAGATCCTCAGAGTTTCCTCGCAGCGGACGTGCTTGTTCCCAAAGTCACATGGGCGTTCCGGCCAAGTTTTAGAGCGAAGTTACTGGACTGTCAAGGGAAAAGAACCGTCGCGCGTTTGACTCTCCCCACCCCGGACGCTAGCATGCCTTTCAGGGGGTCCCATGAAGCCGCGCCTGTCCCAGCGCCTCCAGTTCTCGCTCGCCTATGTGCTCGTGGCGGCCCTCGTCCTGTCGATTCTGCAGTCGTGGCTGCTGGCGCCGCGCATCGTCGAGATCCCGATGTCAAAGTTTCTCGAGCTGCTCCGCCAGGACAAGATCGAGCGGGTGAACCTGAGCGAGCGGGAGCTCCGCGGCGTCGCCCAGAAGGGCGCGCTGCCGGCGCCGACGAACACGACGGGCGACCGGCTGCGCCGTTTCCTCGGCTCCGACGAGGAGTCGCGGGTGTTCGTCACCACACGCATCCCGGGCGTCGACGAGGCGGGGCTCGTCGCGGAGCTCGAGAAGCGCCGGGTCGAGTTCGCCGGCCGCATCGAGACGACCTTCTGGCGGGACCTCCTCTTCGGCTGGATCATCCCGCTCGGCATCATGATCGGCATCTGGATGCTGCTGATGCGGCGCGTCGGCGGCGGCCCGACACAGGCGCTGTCGTTCGGACGCTCCAAGCACAAGATCCTCGACCGCAAGGAGCTGAAGACGACCTTCTCCGACGTCGCGGGCGTGGACGAGGCCAAGGCCGAGCTCGTCGAGATCATCGATTTCCTCAAGAACCCCCGCAAGTACCAGCGCCTCGGCGGCCGGCTCCCCAAGGGCGTGCTCCTCATCGGCCCGCCGGGCACGGGCAAGACGCTGCTCGCGCGCGCCGTGGCGGGCGAGGCCGACGTGCCCTTCTTCACGCTCTCCGGCTCGGAGTTCGTCGAGATGTTCGTCGGCGTGGGCGCCGCGCGCGTGCGCGACCTCTTCGACCAGGCCAAGGC
>JBOHQB010000102.1:0-2186 GCA_050731995.1 Candidatus Rokuibacteriota bacterium | reverse complement strand
CGCTAGGCCTGCCGGAGACCGTTGTTTCCTTTCACTCGGCCGGCTGCCAAGCGTGACATCGACGGAGAAGACTCTGCCCGCGTTCCGCAGCTGATGGGCATCAAGGGTTGGTTTCGGCGCTGATTTGGCTCAGCGATGGGAAGTGGTGGGGAGCGGTTCGCGAAGGTGTGGGCACTAATCGTGCAGCGTGAGACTTTAGTGGTACGTCCGCCGCTGCTTGTATCGTGGGCATCATGTACCTGCGGACGACCCAGCAGCGCCGGAAGGACGGGCGGGTTGTGCGCTATCTGCAGTTGGCGGAGAGCTACCGCAACGCGTCCGGGCAGACGGTGGCCCGGGTAGTGTCGCACCTGGGGCGGGAGGATCAGGTCGACCGCGCCGGGCTGGAGCGTCTGGTGGCGTCGATCGCGCGCTTCCTCGGCGGCGAGGCGCCGAGCGCGCCCGGCGACGGCGTCGACGACGCAGGGTTCGCGCTGGAGGGGGCGTGGGAGCTGGGCGGGCCGCATGTGATCGCCGCCTTGTGGGAGGAGCTCGGCGTCGCGAAGACGCTGCGGCGGGCGGCGCGGCGGGGCCGCTTCACGACCGCTGTCGAACGCGCTGTGCTGGTGATGGTCTGCCAGCGGATGCTGGAGCCGGGATCGAAGCTCGCGGCGACGCGCTGGCTCTCGGACGAAGTCCGCCTGCCGGGGATCGTGGAGGTCACCGACGACCAGCTCTACCGGGCGTTGGACTTCCTCTTGGAGCAGGCCGAGGCGGTGCAGGAGGCGGTCTTCTACTCGGTCTCGAACCTCCTCAACCTGGAGGTCGACCTCGTCTTCTTCGACACCACCTCCACCTACTTCGAGGTCGAGCCGGAGCAAGAGGACGAGGTCGAGCCGGGCGGCGACCTCGGCGCGGGCCTGCGCCGGCTGGGCCACTCGAAGGATCACCGGCCCGATCTGCCGCAGGTCGTGATCGGCCTTGCCGTCACGAAGACCGGTATCCCCGTGCGCTGCTGGGTGTGGCCGGGCAACACGAGCGAGCAGACGGTCGTCGAGCAGGTCCGCGACGATCTGCGCGGCTGGAAGCTCGACCGCAGCGTCCTGGTCTGCGACTCGGGGCTCTCGAGCCGCGACAACCTCGCCTACCTCACCCGCGGCCAGGGCCACTACCTCGCTGGGATCAAGCTGCGCGCAGGGATGGCGGACGTCGAGGGCGCGCTCTCCCGCCAGGGCCGGTACCTGCGGGTCGCCGACAACCTGTCCGTGAAGGAGGTCTGGGTCAACCGTGGCGATGCGGGCGAGCGGCGCTTCATCGTCTGCCGCAACGAGGAGGAGGCGCGCCGCGACAAGACCCGCCGCGACCAGGCCGTCGCCCGCATCGAGGCCGAGCTGCAGGCGATCAAGACGCTTCAGAGCGACGCCCATCACAAGCGCGAGTGCGCGCTTCGCTCCCACCCCTCGCTCGGCCGCTGGCTGCGCCAGACGCCGACCGGCCGACTCGTCCTCGACCGCCAGAGGATCGCCGCGGAGGAGCGGCTCGACGGCAAGTACCTGATCGAGACCTCCGACCGGACCTTGAGCGCCGCCGATGCTGCCCTCGCGTACAAGAACCTGCTGCAGGCCGAGCGCGGCTTCCGCGACCTCAAGGGCCGGATCGAGCTGCGCCCCGTCTATCACCGCCTCGACGAGCGCATCCGCGCGCACGTGCTCGTCTGCTTCCTCGCGCTCCTCCTCGTCCGCGTCGCAGAGACGCGCACCGCTCACAGCTGGCCCCTGCTGCGCCGCGCGCTGCGCCGGATCAAGCTCGCCCGTTTCTCGAGCAAAGACGGCCGCTTCGATCAGCGCTCCGAGCTCGACGCTGAGCAGAAAACCCTGCTCAGAGCGCTAAACGTGGCCGAGCCCGAGCGCGTCCACGCCGTCAGCGTGTAGGCACACGCCGCCCCGTTGCCCGACACCCCGCAAACCCGGTACCCACGCCGGTTCGCGGCCCTCGTGGTGCCCGCCAGCTGCGGAACGCCGGTGAAGGCGAGGAACTTGCCGTCTGGCGACCACACTGGATCGAAGCCATTCGGAACGACCAGCCGTGACTCTCCTCCCGCGAGGGCTCTCACGAAGATGCCTGCTCGCGTCGAGTACGCGACCATTTCGCCCGATGGAGACACTTCAGGGTGCTGCACGCGCCCCAGAACGCGAAGGCCTGTGCCA
>JBOHQB010000101.1:0-2826 GCA_050731995.1 Candidatus Rokuibacteriota bacterium | reverse complement strand
ACCTGGTTCACCGTGCCCTCGTAGCGGTGGACGGCCTCCATCATCCGCTCGAGCACGGGATCGAGAATCTGCTTGCCCTCCTCGGGATCGCGGTCGGCGAGCAGCTCCATGGAGCCCTTCAGATCCGCGAAGAGGACGGTGACCTGCTTGCGCTCACCCTCGAGGACGCTTCGCGAGGTCAGGATCTTCTCGGCGAGGTGGCGCGGCGTGTAGACATCGGGTGACGCGAACCGCCCCAGGTCTGCTGCCGCGTCGCCGACCGCCCGGCCGCACTGAGCGCAGAAGCGCGCGCCGCCCGGAAGCTCGGCGCCGCAGCCGCCGCACGTCAGCGCCAAGGACGCACCGCACGCCGCGCAGAACCGGGCGTTGGCCGGGCTTTCCTGGCGGCACCGCGGACAGATCATCGCTCCGGCACTCCAACGGTGGCGCCCTGCCGCTCGTCCTTGACCCTAAGGGTCTCGACGAGCGACAGGACGCCGAACGCCACGAGGGCCGCGCCGCACGCGTGGTCGGCGCGGCGCACGCTACTGGAGCGGCGAGAACGCTGACGGCAGCAGGATCTTGTTCTCCTGCGTGATGAGCCGGTCACCGCCGCCCGGCGGCGGCCAGACACCCTTCTTCTGCGCTTCCGCGCGGATCTGCGCGCGCTGGTCGAGGCTCGAATACGCCCAGATGTGGACGAATCCGTTGGCGCGTCCGAATTCCACGCCGCCGGCGAACACGACCGGCGAGAGCTTGATCCGCTCGGCGATCGACCCCTCCCAGCCCTTCGCGACCTCGGGCAGCTTGCCGGCCTTCAGCTTGTAGTACCGCAGCTCGAAGATCGGACCCATCTTGCCGGGCCGGGGCTCCGGGATGAAGCCGAAGGGCACGACGACTTCCGAGCGCATCTCCTGGATGAACTCCTGGATCTTCGGCGGCCAGTTCGCGTCCTTCGCCGCCTCCGCGCGGATGCGCGCGCGATCGGCGAGGTCCTTGTACCCCCAGATGTGGACGATCTCGTTGAGCGGCCCGATCTCGGTGTGCAAGAAAGCCGTCAGCTCCGAGTACTTCTTGCGGTACTCGTAGGCCTCGCCGTAGCGCTTTTCCACCTCGGCCAGGCTGCGCGGCGCGATGCGATACGTCCGGATCTCGTAGATCATCTTTCTCTCCCTGCCAGGCTCCGAAGAGCACGGCGGACAGACCCTAGCCCATCGGGCGCATGCCCGCAAGGTCTCGGGGTACACTACCGCCGGCAAGGAGGAGGCGGCGATGGCCCAGTCCACGAGTGTCCCCACGAACGTTTATGTCGGCGCGGCGCGGTACACGGGCGGAGCCCAGGGCGGCCTCTTCCGCCGGGCGGGCGCGGGTCCCTGGGAGCTCCTCACCAAGGGACTGCCCGAGTCCACCGCCGTCCAGGCGATCACCGTCCACCCTGACAACCCGGACGTCGTGTACGTCGGCACCCAGGAGGGCCCCTTCCGGAGCACGGACCGCGGCGAGCGCTGGGAGCGTCTCGGCTTCCCCGATCGCGTCGAGGTGTGGTCCATCGCCGTGCACCCGCGCGACCCTCGCATCCTCTACGCGGGCACATCGCCCGTCGGCGTCTACCGCAGCGACGACGGCGGCGACAGCTGGCGAAAGCTGCCGGGCGTCGTTCTACCTCCGCGAGTGAAGATGTCCTTCGGCTGCCGTGTGATGCGCCTGGCCGTGGATCCGAGCCATCCGGACGAGGTGTACGCGGCGCTCGAAGTCGGCGGCGCCATGCGGTCCGTCGACGGCGGTGCGACCTGGTCGGACGTGAGTGACGACCTCGTGAAGCTCGCCGAGCGGCCACACCTCAAGAGTCAGATCCAGAGCGACACCGACACCGAGGGCATGCTCGACGCGCATGCGCTCGTCGTGAGCAGCGCCCAGCCGCGCAACGTGTTCCTGGCCGTGCGCATGGGTCTCTTCCACAGCACCGACCAGGGACGCCACTGGAGCGACATGGAGATCGGCCGGTTCTCCCCGCTCACCTACGGACGCGACATCCGTGTCAGCCCTCAAGATCCGCGCACGCTCTACGCGTGCCTGAGCCCCGCCGCGCGCAGCGAGGACGGCTCGCTCTATCGAAGCCAGGACCTGGGCAAGACCTGGACGCGCTTCGACCACGGTCTCAAGGCGAAGAGCACGATGATGGGCGTTGGGCTCCATCCCAGGGACGCGAATCAGGTCTACGGCGCCACGCGCCACGGCCAGGTGTTCGGCACCGAGGACGGCGGGCGGACGTGGAGCGAGTCGCGCCTGCCGGAGGGCGTGAAGGACGTGTACGCGGTCGCCTGCGGCTAGGCGAGAGCGGGTCGGACGCGCGTCGTCACCATGTCGAGGATCTCGAGCATCCGAGCGAGGTCATCGCGACGGAACTCGAGCACCACGTGGGCGAGGCCGAGCCTCTTGTACTCGCCGAGCACGTCGATCACGGCCTGCGGTCCCTTCGCGAGTAGGTCGTCGGTCAGCCCGAAGCGGAGCGAGATTGTGATCGTCTTCATGTCGCGCCCGGCGTTGTCGGCGACCGCGCGCAGTCGTCCGAGCGCCTCGCCGAGCTGATCCGGCGTCTTCGACGTCGCGTGCCAGCCGTCGCCGAGCGCGACGACGCGGCGGAAGGCCCCGGGGCTGTCGCCGCCCACCCAGATCGGCGGATGCGGCTTCTGCACGGGCTTCGGCGCGAAGCCGAGTTCGCTGAAGTGGAAGAACTCGCCCGTGAACGACGGGTTGTCCTCGGTCCACAGCGCCTTGAAGACACGGAGCGCTTCGTCGGCCTGACGGCCGCGCTTGTGGAAAGGCGCGCCGAGAATCTCCAGCTCC
>JBOHQB010000100.1:0-12938 GCA_050731995.1 Candidatus Rokuibacteriota bacterium | reverse complement strand
GGTCGATGCGGTCGGCGGCGACGTCTGCGGTCAGCGATCCCAAATCGATGCGGGACGTGATCGCGCGCACCGTATGGTCGTGGTCGAGCGGCGCCCCGCCTCCCACCTCGTCGTCGCACTCGCGATCGTGTCGGCGATCGGCACGCTGCCCCGGGCAGCCGAGGGGGACGAAGCGCTGTGGGCCCTGTTGCGCGGCGGCGGCCAGGTCGTGATGATCCGTCACGGGGCGACCGACGGCACCTTCGGCGATCCGCCCGGCTTCCGCCTCGACGACTGCGCCACCCAGCGCAACCTCGTCGACAAGGGACGTGAAGACGCGCGCCGTCTCGGCCGCACGTTCACTGCTCGCTCCATTCCGGTGACGCGCGTCCTCTCGAGCGCGTGGTGCCGGTGCCTCGAGACCGCGCGCCTCGCCTTCGGCCGCGCCGAGGTGTGGCCCCCGCTCCACTCGAATTCCCGGGATACCCAGACCTTCCCTGCACGCACGCGGGAGGTACGGGCGCAGATCGGGGGCTGGCGGGGCGAGGGCAATCTCGTCCTGGTCAGCCACGCGATCCTCATCCGCGCCTTCACCGGGTTGTTCCCGGTCGAGGGCGAGCTCATCGTGCTGACGCCCGAGGGCGGCGAGACCTTTCGTGTTGCTGGCCGGATCCTGCCCGGAGAACTCGACGACTGACAACGGTATGATGGCCGGCGGGAGGTCGCCATGCGACTGAGGCCGACGCTCGCTCTGGCCACGCTCTTGCTCTTCCTTCCCGGCGCCGCCCTCGCCCACCACGGCTGGAGCGGGTACGACTCGGAGAAGGAGCTGACGCTCACCGGGACGATCGAGGTCGCCGGTTACGAGCATCCGCACGGCTTCGTGCGCCTCAAGACGCCCACCAAGACGTGGCTCGTCGTGCTGGCGCCGCCGAGCCGGATGGAGCGGCGTGGCCTGCCGCGAGAGATGCTGGTCGCCGGCAAGACGGCGACGGTCGTCGGCTACGCGCACCGCTCGGACCCGGGCGAGATGCGCGCCGAGCGGATCACGCTCGACGCCAAGACGACCGAGCTGCGCTGATGCATCCCGTCGAGGGGCCGGCGTGGCTCGTCCGGCTGGAGACGAGCGGTGTCGCGGCGGCGATGCGGGAGTGGCTCTGGCTCTACCCGATCGTCGAAGTTGTCCACATCCTCGGCTTCGCCGTCCTCGTCGGCTCGGCGTTCATGTTCGACCTGCGCCTGCTCGGGCTCTCGCGCGCGCTGCCGGTCGCGGGGATGGCGGACCACTTGCTGTGCTGGGCGCGCTGGAGCCTCGTGCTGATCGTGCCGACCGGCGCCCTGATGTTCACCGCGCACGCGACCGAGTTCGCCTTCAACCCGGCGTTTCGTCTCAAGCTCGTCCTCCTCGCCGCGGCCGGCCTCAACGCGGCGATCTTCCACCGCGTGCCATTCCGCTCGGTCGGCGACTGGGATACCGAGATCTCGACGCCGCCCGGTGCCCGCGTGGCCGCGGCGCTCTCGCTCGCGCTCTGGACCGGCGTCATCAGCTGCGGCCGCCTGATCGCCTACTTCTGATGCCGACGCCCGAGGTCGCCGCGGCCCTCGCGCGCGCCAAGCGGATGTGGCTGACGACGTCGAGCGCCTCGGGGAAATCCGGCACGGTGCCCGTGTGGTTCATGGTCTACGAGGGCTGCCTCTACTTCACGACGCTGCGGGCGAGCCTCAAGGCGCGGCGCATCCAGGCGACCGGGCGCGTGCGCGTCCACGTCGGGCGCGCCGACGGTCCCGCGTTCGACGGCCGGGCCGAGTGGGCGGATGGCCGGCCGGACCTCGAAGAGACGGTGCTGCGCGCCTACCGGCGGAAATACCCGCTCGCCGTCCCGCTGTTCATGGGCCGCTGGATCCGGCGGCGCCTGGCGTCGAAGGAGAGCGTGCTGATCCGCGTCACACCCGCGTGATCCGGCCCGTCGTCGCGCGCCGTTAGTGCCAGCCGGGGTCGCCCGGCAGCAGCACGCGCCGCGTGCCGTCCTCCACGAGCACCCGCGGGCGCATCGTGACGATCTCGCGCCCGCGGACGCGCTCGAGCACCTCCGCGCTCGACGCGGCGCCGTCGAAGAGCGCGAGATTCTTCTGCGTCGGCAGGCGGAGCGAGATCTCGCCGCGCCGCTGCGCCGCGAGGGCCTCACCCGGCGCCAGCCAGCGCAGATCGATCACCTCGTGGCCGTCGCCGCTCGCGTGCTGCCCGTCCGGCATGGCGCCGGCGAAGAAGTGTGTGTCGAAACGGAGCGGCAGGTCCTCGGGCGTCACCCAGTGGGCGAAGTAGACGAGCCGGTCCGACAGGAGGCGCAACCGCTCGCGCTCGACCATGGCCCCGAACGCGCGGTGGTCGCCGGCGCACGCGCGCCGGTACTCGATGAACGCCCGCGTGTCGGCGCGCACCGGCGCCCCGTCCGGCCCCGTCGCGAGCAGGACGCCGTCCTCCTCGAACGTCTCTCTGATCGCGCCGTCTTCGGGCCGCTCGGTCGCCTCGAGCTTGCCACCGGGAAACACGTAGTCGCCCGCCGCGAACTTGCTCGCGCGGTGGCGCTGGGTCAGGAGCACCTCGACGCCGCCGCCGATCCGGTCACGGAGCAGGACGAGCGTGGCGGCGGGCGACGGAACCACGGGAGTCGGTTTGACGGGCACGACGTAGTGTGACACGATGACGCCGCCACTGTCATTCCGCTCGAGGAGGACGCGCATCCATGGGCGCCGAAGCCACTCTCAAGGAACGGAACATCACGCTGCCAACCCCCGCCACGCCCGTCGCGAACTACGTCGGCGCCGTGCGCGTCGGCAATCTGCTCTTCGTGTCGGGCCACGGCCCGCTGCGCAGCGACGGCAAGCCCTCGGCGCAGGGCAAGGTCGGCAAGGACCTCACGGTCGAGCAGGGCTACCAGGTGGCGCGCGAGGTCGGCCTCTCACTGCTCGCGACCACGCGCAGGCAGCTCGGCAGTCTCGACAAGGTCAAGCGCGTGGTGAAGGTCCTCGGCATGGTCAACTCGGCGCCCGCCTTCGGCGACCAGCCGAAGGTCATCAATGGC
Source organism: Candidatus Rokuibacteriota bacterium (assembly GCA_050731995.1). Taxonomy (GTDB): domain Bacteria; phylum Methylomirabilota; class Methylomirabilia; order Rokubacteriales; family CSP1-6; genus JBOHQB01. The sequence goes on along the minus strand of JBOHQB010000100.1, from coordinate 9,876 downwards.
TTCTCCGATCTCATGGTCGAGGTCTTCGGCGAGGGAATCGGCAAGCACGCGCGCTCGGCGGTGGGCATGGCCGAGCTGCCGATGGGTATCCCGGTCGAGATCGAGATGATCCTCGAAGTGGAATAGGTGGAGTAAGATACCGTCATGCACCTGCTCTTCGACGGGCTCATCACGCTGATCTCGGTCGTGTTCCTCTCCATCGTCGGCGCCGTCACCACCGTCGCGATCCCCGGGATGTTCCTGGCGGCCGTGGCGCCGTGGCTCGACTGGATCCTCCCCGTCCGCAAGCGCACCTGATCCGGCCTTAGCTCCACGCGCGCATGGGCGCGAAGCTCTTCGGAGCGGCGGTCAAGCGCCGGGAAGACCCGCGCTTTCTGCGCGGCGAGGCCCGCTTTGTCGACGACGTCGTCCTTCCCGGGATGCTCCACGCGGCGTTCGTCCGCTCGCCCCACGCGCACGCACTGATCCGCGCCGTCGGGACCGGCGCGGCGCGCGCCCTGCCGGGCGTCGCCGGCGTCTTCACCCACGGCGATCTCGCCCGCTTCATGAAGCCCCTGCCCCTCTTCGGCGCCGTGCCGCCGGGCTTGGCATCGGCGGTCCGCGTCGACGTCCGCCAGGCCGAGCAGTTCGCCCTCTGCCGCGACCGGGTCCGTTACGTCGGCGAGATCGTCGCGATGGTCGTGGCCGACAGCCCGGCGCGCACGCAGGACGCGGTTGAGCGCGTCGAGGTCGAGTGGGATCCGCGCCCGGCCGTCGTGGACATGGTCGCCGCCTCAGAGCCCGGATCGCCGCTCGTTCACGAGGCGTGGTCCACCAACGTCGCCGTCGGCTTCACCCACGCGGTCGGCGACACCGACGGGGCGTTCGCGCGTGCCGAGGTCGTCTTCGGCGAGACGTTTCGCATCCAGCGCTACGTCGGCATGCCGCTCGAGGGGCGCGGCGTCGTGGCCGTCTGGGACCGACGCGACGGGAGCCTGACGACGTGGAACTCCACCCAGGTGTCGCACTTCGTCCAGCAGGGCCTCGTCGCGGCGCTCGGCCTGCCGCCCAACCGGATCCGCGTGATCGCCCCCGATCTTGGCGGCGGCTTCGGCACCAAGGCCTCCGGCTACGCGGAGGACGCGCTGGTGCCCATCGCCGCGATGGTGCTCCGGCGGCCCGTGAAGTGGATCGAGACCCGGCGCGAGCACATGATGTCCGCCGGCCACGCGCGCCACCAGACCCACGCCATCGAGCTCGCGGCCACGCGCGACGGCGTCATTCTCGGCGTCCGCGACCGGATCTGGCTCGACCTCGGCGCCTACAACGTCTGGGGCATCGTGCTGCCGTACAACACGGTCGCGCACCTCCTGGGCCCGCACCGCGTGAAGAGCCTCGCCGTGGACGTCAAGGGCGTCGTCACCCACAAGACGCCGAACGCGCCGTACCGGGGCGCGGGCCGTCCCGAGACCGTGTTCGCGATGGACCGGGCGGTGGACGGGCTCGCCCGCACGCTCGGGCTCGACCCGGCGGAGATCCGCCGGCGCAACTACCTCTCCGCCGCCGACCTGCCCTGGGACCTCGGCATGCCGTACCGTGACGGTAACCCGCTCGTCTACGACAGCGGCGACTTCCGCGCGACACTGGACCAGGCACTCGACGCCGCCGATTACGCGCAGGTGCGCCGTGAGCAGGCGGGGCTCCGCGAGCGCGGCGTCTGGCGCGGCGTGGGAATCTCCGGCTACGTCGAGGGCACGGCGATCGGCCCCTTCGAGGGCGCGCGCGTCAGCGTGGACGCGGCGGGCCGCGTCCACGTCGCGACGGGCGCCGTGTCATCAGGCCAGGGGCACGAGACGTCCTTCGCACAAATCGCGGCCGACACGCTCGGCGTGCCGCTCGACTGGATCACCGTGACCGGCGGCGACACGGCCGCCGTTCCATTCGGCGTCGGCACCTTCGCGAGTCGCAGCGGCGTGACGGCGGGCAACTCGATCGCCGACGCGTGCCGCGAGGTGCGCGCCCGGCTCGCGCGCGCGGCGGCCTCCCTGCTCGAGGCGTCGCCGGCGGACGTCGAGATCGAGGACGGCCGCGCGTTCGTGCGCGGCTCGCCGCGATCGGCGGTGGACCTGTCCCGCGTGATCCAGGCCTCGATCCCGACCTTCGCCCGGCCCGGAGCCGTCGCGCCCGACTTCGAGGCCGCCGCCTACCACCACGTGCCCACCGTGACCTACGCGAGCGCGGTCCACGTCGCGGTCGTGGAGGTCGATCCCGACACGGGCAGCGTCAGGCTCCTGCGCTACGTCGTCGCCCACGAGTGCGGCAGGGTGATCAATCCCATGATCGTGGACGGCCAGGTCCACGGCGGCGTCGCGCAGGGCGTCGGCGGCGCGCTGATGGAGGACATGGCCTACGACGCCGAGGGGCAGCTCCTGTCCGGATCGCTGATGGACTACGCGCTCCCGAAGGCGGACGACCTGCCCGCGATCGAGACCGTGCACCTCGAGTTCCCCTCGCCGCGCAATCCGCTCGGCATGAAGGGCCTCGGCGAGGGCGGCGCGATCTCGCCCCCGGCCGCGATCGCCAACGCGGTGGACGATGCGCTCGCCCCGCTCGGCGTGCGCGTCACCGCGACTCCTCTCGCGGCGTGGCGCGTCCGCGAGGCGATCGAGGCGGCGCGTCGCCGCACATCTTCTTGACGTCGTCCCAGTCGTAGTCGGGCAGGAGCTTTTCGGGCGGGCCGGGGGCCTGCGCGGCGAGCGCGGACAGCGTGCGCAGCCGCTCACCCACCGGCGGGTGCGTGGCAAAGTAGCGCGCGTAGGCGGCCCCCTTCTTGCCCTCCTGCTCGTTCAGGTGCTCGAAGAACGCGAGCGCGCCCCGCGGATCGATGCGGGCCGCGTGCAGCATCTTCATGCCCTCGCGGTCCGCCTCCTCCTCGCTCTCGCGGGTGTGGGAGAGATCGCCGAGGGCGCGCGCGCCCTCCACGCCGAACGCGACGACCCCGCGCGCATCGCCGATGATGGCGGCGACAAGGATCCCGGTGGACGCCTGCCGGAAGATCGCGCGCGTGGCGTGGCGGTTGAGCACGTGCGTAAGCTCGTGGGCCAGGACGCCGGCGAGCTCTTCCGGACTCCCGGTGCGCTCGAGCAGGCCCCGGAAGACCACGATCGAGCCCCCCGGCGCCGCGAGCGCGTTCACGACGGGCTGGTTCGCGACGGTCACCCTGAACCGGTACGGCTGCTGCGGGACCGTCGCGACCATGCGCGCCACGATCCCGTCGATCACGCGCTGGCGCTCGGGGTCGACGCAGCGGTCGCCGGGCGGCACGAGCTGGCCGACGACGGCCTCGCCGAGCGACGCCTCCCACGCGACGGGGACCCGCGCGGCCGCGAAGGCGGCGAGCGCGGGAATGCCGATCAGGTAGAGCCCGACCGCGAGCCCGATCGCCGCCACCGCCGCGAGCGCCACGAACTGCGTGCGCCAGCGCCGGCTCGCTGGATCGTGGAACCGTCGCGCCGCTCCACCGGCGACGGCGCGAATCGCGGTGAGGAACCCGACGTCCTCCACCAGGAGCGCCTCCGACAGCGCGCCGCCCCGCTCGAATCGGACGGGCTCGCCCACATACCAGCCCTGCGTCTGGCGCAGCTGCGCGTAAGGCCAGAAGGCGGTCGCCGCCGGATCGGTCGTCGTGACCTCCAGGCCCGTGGGCATGATCCGCACGCGCGCGGGACGCCGCGCGGCGCTCTTGCCGTCGAGGTAGTGCCCCGCCCACTCGAGGCGCATCAGTCCATTCCCCGTTCAGCCCACCCCGAGGTCGATGTCGAAGAAGCCGGCCAGCCCCTCGCCCGTCGCCGTCGCGGCCTGCGCCTCCTGGCGGACGCGCGACAGGTCGAGCGGTCCCTCCAGGCCGAGGTAGCGGAGCGTGAAACGGACGTTGCGCACGATCAGCCACGGCCAGAAGAGGCCGAGCGAGCCGACCAGGAAGACCACGTTGCTGCACGTGAGCCATGCCCACGCCCAACCTGGCACGGTCGAGCGGAATCGCGCGGCGCCGACGGAGGTGTGGCCCCAGAAGTACCGCTGACGGTACGCGGCGAACCAGAACCAGGCGAGCCCGAGGGTCGGCAGGAACAGCAGCACCATCAGGATGAAGGGCCCGACGAGATCGCGCCCGCGCCCGTCGAAGCCGAAGCGCTCGGAGCCGAACCAGGAGTTCCGCGTGAGAAACGCGTGCCGCTGCGTGATCCACACCGGGTACCAGAGCCCGAGCGTCAGCGGCATGAGCACCCAGCCGAGCCAGAAGATCTTCACGAAGTCGAAGGTGCGGCCGCGGAGCGAGAACCGGATGCCGCGCCACGAGGTACGGCTGAGACGGTAGCGACGCGCGCCGACGACCGCCAACGGAATGACGACCGCCACCACGAGATAGGTGCCGAGCCAGGCGAGCGCCTTGACCGGCTCGGGCGCGTCCAGCGCCTCGGGGAGGATCTGGAGCAGCGCGATCGGCACGAAGAAGACGGCCAGGGCCTTGAGGAAGCCGAGGAACAGCTCGCGGCCGGTGCCGTGGTAGGCGAAGCGGTCGCCCTCGAGCTCGGTCTCGGACGCCATGTACGCGCGCACGCGCACCTTCGCCCAGAAATAGTAGATGCCGAGCGTGAGGAGGACCAGTAGCAGATTGACGATCTGGATGCCGAACAGCGCGCCGCCCGAGCCGTGGAAGAGCAGGGTCCGGCGCTGCCCGCCGACGGTCGCCGGGCGCGACGGCCACGGGGGCGCCGCCGGCCCCGCCGGCATCCCGCCCGGCCGTGGTGCCGGCACGACGGGGCCGCGGCGGAATGCCTCGAGCGCGCTCTGGTAGCGCGCGATGTCCAGGCCGCACAGCCGGCAGCGACCGTCTTCGACGCCGGGGCGACCGCACTTGGGGCAGGTCTCCGCCATGGGCCTCTCAGGGTCCTCAGACCGAGGGTACCAGCAAACGGTCGCGGAACTAGCGCTGCAGGAGCGCGGGGATCGCGCGCAGCGCCGCGGCGGCGCGCGGGCCGTGCCATGAGAAGAGCTTGCCGTCCACGAGGTGGACGCGCCGGGCCTTCACGGCAGGGACGTCCAGAAACGGGCCGAAGTCGCGCACGTGGGCGCGGCGAAAGCGAAAGGGCTCGTCGGGGAGGAGGATCACCTCGGGACGCAGCGCCGCGACCTCCTCGAGCGTCACCGTCGGATAGCGCGCGCGGCCGCCGAAGACGTTGGCGCCCCCGCACGTCCTGAGCATGTCGTGGATATAGGTGTCGCCGCCCACCGTCATCCAGGGCTCGCGCCAGATCGGATAGAAGACCGAGACGGGCGGACGCCGAGCCGCCGCCGCGCGAACCTCCGCGTGGAGCGGCTCGAGCTCCGCGAGCATCGCCCGCGCGGGCCCCTCGGCGCCCGTGAGCGCGCCGAGCTCGTCGATCAGCGCCAGCCCCTCGGCCACCGTGCGCGGATACGTGACCCACACGGGGATACCCCACGACCGGAGCGTCTCGATGTGCTCGCGGAGATTCTCCTCCACGTTGGCCACGACGAGGTCCGGCGCGAGCGACCGGATCTTGTCGAGGTCGGGATTCTTCTCCCCGCCGATCCGGGTCTTGCCCCGCACGACGTCGCGCGGCTCGACGCAGTAGACCGTCACGCCGACGAGCGCCTCGGCGAGGCCCAGGCGGCAGAGCAGCTCGGTCGTGGACGGGATGAGCGAGACGATCCGGCGGGGCGGCCGGGCGAGCTCGAGCGTCGCGCCGGACGCGTCGGTCAGGCGGGCCACATCAGCCGATACGCCGGCTGCGCAGCCGGTCGACGAGCGCGATGACCTCGCGCGTCCGGTCGGCCAGCTCCCCGTCCCACCGCACGATCTCCGCGAGCGGCGCCTTCCGCTCCACGGCGTCCTCGAGGCTGGTCACCGCGACGCCGAACACCTTTAGCACGCGGCGCGTCTCGTCACTCGGCATCGGCTGTCCTCCCTGCTCCGTCGTCACGCGTTCACGTCGAGCGCGGGCGCGTCCCGCCACCGCGGCGGCCCCTCGGGCTTGAAGTTCTTCGTGTTCACGAAGTGCAGGCCGTGGTGGAGGTTGATCTTGTACTTGCCGCCGCCCCAGCGCGCGTCGAGCCACTCCATCGGGGCGTCGAGGAACGGCGTCAGCTCGGCGCGGGACAGCCGCGCGAGCCACTTGAAGCGGATCGTTCCGGCGAACGGCTCCTGCACGCCGATCGTCAGGGTCACCTCGGGCCAGACCCGCGCGAACTCCTCGAGGACCTGCTTGCGCGTGGGGCGCTCGACGCCGCCGTTCAGGAGATTGCGCCGGAGATACGGCTCGATCAGGTCCCAGCACCAGCCCGCGATCACGACGGTCGGAGTGTATCATGGCGCTCATGCGGCGCCGGGCGCTGTGGATCCTCATCGCGGCGAAGATCCTCGGCGGCTGGGGGCTCGGCTGGGACATCCGCTGGCACATCTTGATCGGCCGCGACTCGTTCTGGATCGCGCCCCACGTCATGACCTACACCGCCGTCGCCGTCCTGTCGCTCGTCTCCTTCGCCGTGCTCGTCGCCGACACGCGCCGGGCGCGACGGGGACGGGCGCCCACGGACACCGTGCGGCTCGCCGGCCTCACCGGTACGCGGGGCTGGCACCTCGCCTGGTGGGGCATGGCGCTCGTGATCCTCGCGGCGCCGCTCGACGACCTGTGGCACCGGCTCTTCGGCATCGACGTCACGCTCTGGAGCCCGCCCCATCTCCTGGGACTCGTCGGCTCGCAGGTCAACACGCTCGCGATGCTCCTGATCGCGCTCGAGGAGTGGCCGGCGGGCCGGGCGGCGCGCACCGCCGCGCTCCTGACCGCCGGCACGCTCCTCTTCGGGCTGTTCCAGATCCTCGTGGACCCGTCGGGGCGCATCGCCTTCCTCTACGGCGGCGTGCTCTTCTACACGTGGGCGTTCTTCGGGGCGCTCGTCTTCGCGTTCAGCTTCGTGCTGCTCGCGCGGCTGACGGATCGTCAGAGCGCACCCGTCGTGCTCGTCGCCGCCTCGGTGCTCGTCCAGCTCTCGATCTGGGTGGTCGCGGACACCGGCTTCGCGCTGCTCCAGCCCGAGTCGAAGATCGAGGAGGCGATCAAGGAAGATCCGACGTCGCCGATCGCCGTCGCCCACGAGATGGCCCGGCGCGCCGGCGTCCCGCCCGGCCGCTCGCTGATGCTCCGCCTGCTGCCGGCGCTGCCGGCGCTCGTGCTGGCCCTCGTCGATCCCCGCCGGCGTTGGCTCGCGTCCTCGCTCGCCTTCGGCGCGACGCTGGCGGCGACCTGGGGCTGGTTCGCCTCGCGCGCGCCGGCGCTGGCCCACGCGGTGCCGCAGGCGCCCGAGGCCGCGATCGGTGTCGGCCTGTCGATCGTGGCCGCGGTGATCGGCGGCTGGTTCGCCCGGGAGCTCGCGACGCTCATGTCGACGCCCGCGGTCGCCGGGTCCCCCGCCCGGCTCGGGAGCACGATCGCCTAGCCGGCCATCACGTCTGGGTCGGGTCGAGCCACGCGCGGGCCAGGCCGTGCGGCGGCCACGCGTCGAACCGATCCAGGAGCCTCGCCGGGACGTCGTCGAAGAGCAGGAGGGCGGCGTACTCGGGCCGCACGAAGCCCTCCGCCACCGCGTGGCGGAGGAGCGCCCGCAGGCCGCCGAAATACCCGGCGACGTCGAGCACGCCCACGGGCTTGGCGTGGATGCCGAGCTGCGCCCATGTGAGCATCTCGAGCGTCTCCTCGAGCGTGCCGAGGCCGCCGGGCAGCGTCACGAAGCCGTCGGCGAGCGCCGACATCGTCGCCTTGCGCTCGTGCATGCTCGCGACGACACGCATCTCGGTGAGGCGGGTGTGGGCGAGCTCGCGCGAGGCGAGCGGGCCGGGGATGACGCCGATCACCTCGCCGCCCGCGGCGAGCATCGCGTCGGCGAGGACGCCCATCATGCCGGTCCCGCCGCCACCGTAGACGAGACCGAGCCGGCGCCGCGCCAGCTCCGCGGCGAGCGCGCGGGCCGCCGAGGCGTACTCGCCGCGCGCCCCCTCGGCGGAGCCGCAGAAGACGCAGACGCGCCTCACGGCTCGCGGGGCGTCAGCCAGGCCTCGACGTAGTCGTCCGTGAGGGCGCCGCTGTAGACCTCCTCGACGGGGCCCTCGAGACGGAGCGACCAGTCGCGCCGCACGTCGATCGCGAGATCGCCCCCCGGCATCCGCACCATCACACGGCCGTGCTCGCAGCGGCCCGAGCGGACCGCCGCGGCGGCGGCGCCGCAGGAGGACGACCCCGAGGCCAGGGTGTAGCCGGCGCCCCGCTCCCAGATGAGGATGTCGACCGTGTGGCGGTCCAGCACGCGCGCGAACTGCACGTTGGTGCGCTGCGGAAACGCGGGATGGCGCTCGATGAGCGGGCCGAGGCGGCGGCACGCCTCGGACTCCAGCCGCTCGACGAAGGTCACGCAGTGCGGGTTGCCGACCGACACCGCCGTCACCGTGACCGCGACGCCGTCGGCGAGCTGCAGCGGCACGTCCACGACCTCGCGGTCCGGACCGTTCATCGGAATGTCGGGGGCGCGAAAGGTCGCGCGGCCCATCTCGACGGTGACGCGGCCGACACGCCCCTGCTTGACGTGGCACGCGCACTCGACGACGCCGCCGGGGGTCTCGACGGTGAACGTGGGCGCCTTCGTGTGGCCGTGGTCCCAGAGATACTTGGCGAAGATGCGCAGGCCGTTGCCGGACTTTTCGGCCTCGCTCCCGTCCGGGTTGAAGATGCGCAGGCCGAAGTCGGCGCGCCCGCTCGGGACCAGCACGAGGATACCGTCCGAGCCGATGCCCCAGTTACGGTCGCAGAGGCGCGCGATGGCGGCCTCCGACAGATCGTGCGGAAGATCCGCGCGGCTCATCACGATGTAGTCGTTGCCGAGACCGTGGCCCTTCGTGAACGGGATCATGCGCGCGCGAGCTCCACGCGCCGCCCGGTCGCCGCGGAGAGGTACCCGGCGTAGATGACCTCCACGACGTCACGGGCGAGCGCCCCGCCCGAGACGGGCTCGCGCCCCGCCCGGATCGCGTCCACGAAGTCCTCGAATTCCTGGGGGTAGCCGCGCATCCAGTCTTCCTCGGGGCTCGGGAACTGCCAGCCGGCCTTCGTCTCGACCTTCTCGGTGACGTACTCGTCGCCCCACACGGCCGCGTCCGGCGCGTAGGCCACGACCGCGGTGTTGGGGTTGATGTTCGCCTGGATCACGCCGTTGGTCAGATAAGCGCTGATGACGTTCCGGATCCCGCCGAGTGTCGTGTCGTTCGAGTGGATCGTCGCCTTCGTGCCGTCATCGAAGGTGACGAGGGCGACGGCCCAGTCCTCGACGTCGACCTGCGCCGTCGACATGAAGCGCCGCCGCTCGCCCAGCGCCGGCAGCTTCGTGAGCTGCGCCACGTCTGCGAGCACCGACCGGGCGCGGATCGGCCGGCCGCCGCGGCGCGTGCCCTCCCAGTGCTTGAGGTGGAGCACGGCGCCGATCGGATGCGAGCCCATGCGGAGCAGCGAGCCGCCGCCCGAGGTCTTCCAGCGGCGCGCGTAGACGGCGTGGGAGCCCGAGTGGCTCTCCTCCGCGCGGAGCTCGAGGATCGCGCCGTCGCTCGCCGCGGCGAGCCGCTTGAGCTTCGTCACCGGCGGGGCGTAGACGAAGTCCTCGGCGTAGCAGAGGGTCACACCGGCCTTCGCGACCGCCTCCAGCACCTGGTCGGCGTGGCGGAGCGCGCCCTCCAGCATGCGCTCGCGCGGCTCGTCCGCCTCCGAGAACCAACCCGTCAGCGGCTTCTCGACGATGACGTGCTTGCCGGCGCGCGCGGCCGCGCACGCGATCGCG
>JBOHQB010000099.1:0-13112 GCA_050731995.1 Candidatus Rokuibacteriota bacterium | reverse complement strand
GCCCATGTCGGCGCCGCCGCCGTCGCCGCAGAAGGCGATGACGTTGATCGGCTCTGACTTCATCTTCCCCTTCCGCATCAGCGACTTCAGCCCCGCCGCGGTGCCGAGCGCCGCCGAGCCGGACGAGCCGAGCTGCGTATGCATCCACGGCACCACCCACGGGGTCGTGTAGTACGTCGTGTTGGCGACGTACATGCAGCCCGTCGAGCCGAGCACGATCGTGCGCGGGCCGGCGGCCTTGACCATCAGCTTCATGACCAGCGCCGACTCGCACCCCTGGCAGGTCCGGTGGCCGGAGGTGAAGTACTCCTCGAGCGTGACCTTCTTGACGCCCCGGAACGGCTCCAGGACCTGCGTCGCGTTGGTGAACGTGGTCGTCTCAGCCATGGCCGTCCTCTCCTATTCTCGAACGCCGAGCCAGTGCGTCTTGGCGTCGGACTTGCCGGACTTGGCCGCACCGTAGCACATGTCGACCGCCTTGTGGACATCCTCCAGCGTCACCTCGCGGCCCCCGAGGCCGCAGATGAACGACAGGAGCGGCGGCCGCCTGTCGGCGTTGTACATCGCCGCGCGGATCTCATTCGCCACCACACCCGACCCGAACGGCGAGCCGAACGAGTAGTCGCGGTCGATGATGCCAATCGCCTGCGCCTTGGAGAGCACGGCGACGAGCTTTTCCGTCGGAAACGGTCTGAACCATCGCAACCGGACCAGGCCCACCTTCTTGCCCTTGGCGCGCATCTCACGGATCGCGACCTTGATCGGCAGCGAGATGGTCCCCATGCCGACCAGGATGATCTCGGCGTCGTCGATCATGTACTCCTCGAACCAAGGGTTCTCCGGGCCCCGCCCGAAGACCTTGCGGAAGTCCGCATACGCGTCCTCGATCACGCCGACCGCGCGCCCCATCGCCTCATTGTTTTGGCGCCGGATCTCGATGACCCAGTCTTCATTGGCCTGGGGCGCCACGGTGATCGGGTTGTCGGGATGGAGCAGGAGGTCGCCCCGGTCGTAGCGCGGCAGGAACCGGTCGACCTTTTCCTTGGGCGGCACGAGCGTGATCGCCTGCGAGTGGGTCAGGAACGCGCCGTCGGCCGAGATCGCCAGCGGCAGGAACACGCGGCGGTCCTCGGCGACGCGGTAGGCGATGAGGGTGGTATCGAGCGCCTCCTGCGAAGTATCGATCCAGCAGAGCATCCAGCCGAGGTCCCGGACGACGAGCGCATCGTTGTGCTCCACGCCGAAGGCGCCCGGGTCGTCGAGGGCTCGGTTGCCCACGAGCGCGACCATGGGCACCCGCAGGGGCGGCGTGACCACCAGGCACTCCATCGCGTACATCCAGCCCACCCCGGACGAGCCGCAGAAGACGCGGGCGTTGACCATCGAGGCGTGCTTGACGATCTCGAACTGGCTGTGCTCGCCCTCCGCCACGATGTACTCGGCGACGAGCTGGCCGTTGGCGATCTTCTTGGCGATCGCCTGCATGACGGTGTCGTATGGCCGGATCGGGTACGCCGTGACGACGTCGATGTCGGCGAGCGTCAGTGCCTCGGCGACCGCCTCGCTCCCGGAGATCAGGAGCTCCTTCTCGTCCGACGCGCTCGGCGCCGGCTTGGCTGTGACGACTGCCATGAGTGCCTCCTGGCTATAGGCTCGCCTCGGACGGCGGGGCCCCGGCCCCGCGACGTCCTACGGCTCACACTGCCCTACTGGGTCTTGTGCTGAGCGTTCTCGCCGGGGATGCCGGCCGTGATCTCGCTGCCGCCCGCGTCCAGCTCGCGCTTCAGCTCCTCGTCGTACTGTCCGCGGAACCGGAAGCCGTGCGATCGGACGGTGGCCTTCTTGTCGCCGATCTTCGCCTGCATCCACGTGGTGTACGCGGCCTTGTCCTGGCGCCACATCTCCCACTGGCTCGCGTTGTCGTCGAAGACCGACTCGTTGACCATCGTGATGCAGTGCTCCACGGGGCACACGGCCTCGCACACGCCGCAGCCACAGCACGAGTCCATGTTGGCGTCGTAGGTGCCGTCGGGCATGACGTCGAAGCAGGAGTCGGGGCACTGGATCCAGCAGAGCGTGCACTTCACGCACGTGTCGAAATTGATCACCGGCCGCATCGTGCGTGTCGAGAACTTCTTGAAGTACGGGTTGCGCTCGGGCACGTAGCCCTTGCCCGCCTCCTTCGGCTTGCCGAGCGGGATGGCCGGGATCGTGACGCCCTCGCGCATCTCCCACCACTTCGGCATCTCGAACGAGTACGGCACCTCCGGATTGCCCTCCGTGAGCTTCACGACCCGCGTCTCGAGGCGCTCGTGGGCCTTCTTCGCCGAGTCCACCTTGAGGTCGGAGCCCCACTCCATCTCCTGGATCGCCTGGGAGACGGCGTCGAGCGTCAGGAACTTCGGCGCGATCTTGGCGAGCGCGCCGAGGATTCGGACCTCGGTATGGTCTTCCTTGTAGACCCACAGCCCCGAGAACGAGGCCTTGGCGCGGATGAGCGCGAGCGTGTACGGCGCGTCCTTCTTGTGGATGTCCCGGAGCAGGCCCTCGAAGGGCTGGAGCGAGGTCATCAGCACGGTGCCGTTCGGGACCGTGAGCCGGTTGATCGGCTGGAGCCCGTACCACGCCCACGACTCGACACCCTTGGACAGCGTGTCGTCCACGCAGATCGTGACGTCCACGTGCTTGGGCTCGTAGCGCGCCATGTTCTGCTCAAGCTCTTCCTTGGTGTCCGCGACGATCGCGAAGTCCTTCGCCGGGATGCCGTTCCGCTGCGGGCTGTCGCCATAGCGGCCGAAGGCGATGCCCCAGCGCCCCGCCTTGCGCGAGGAGAGGACCACGCCCCGGGCGATGCGGGCGGCGAGGTTCTTCTGAAAGATGCCGCGATAGACAATCTCGACGATCAGCGCTGCCATACCGCCTCCTGGGGCCCCGCGGGCTCGTGATCCCTCTGGTCGGCTGGTCCAACCACAGACGATAGCGGACTGCCCGGGGAGGCTGTCAAGTGCCACATTTCGGGTCTTCCGGAAACCCCCAGAGCGTCGACTGAGATTCGCCAAATCCAACGGTGGTTTCGGCGTCGTCGGGTCAGATCACACTCCAGCCGCGTGTCATGGGCTCGGCGCGCGGGTGAGCGTCCACTCCAGCGCCTCGGCGGCGCGCGCGTCGTTCGGCCGCCCGCGCGCGCGCAGGTGCTCGATCACGCGACGGCGCGCCTCCGGCGGCCGGTTCTGACCGAGCTTGAACTTCACGCGGGCGCGCTCGACGTCGAGGCGGAGCGCGGCCAGCTGCGCGAGCGCGCCGCAGTACAGCGGGTCGTCGGGGGCGAGGGCGCGAAACCCTCCCTCCGGCTGGTAGCGCGCAAGCAGCCGCACCTGCTGCGCGGCGACAGCCGCGGGGTCCTCGACGACCGTCGCCCGACACTCGAAGATCACGGTGCGGTGATAGGCGGTCGCCGAGCCGGCGTACTCCGGGTGCACCCAGTACGAGGGGATCACCGCCAGGACCTCGTCGACCTCGAAGACGCAGCGCGGGCGCCGGCCGAGATCCACCGCCAGCTCGTCGGCGCGCACCACGTGGAGGTCGAAGACGCCCGACGCGTACACGAACGGGTAGAGGCCGATGTGGGGCGTGCCGTCCTCGCCGACGGTGACGAGCCGGCCGAGCTCCTGCGCCAGAACGAACTGCTCGACCTCGTCCGGTTCCACCTCCGCGTAGTCGTCGTGGAAGATCATGCCGGCGTCCGGACCGCCCGCGCCATGTCGCAGAAGTAGCGGTGGACGGCGGGATCGCCGGTGAGCTCGGGGTGGAACGCCGCGACGAGCACCGTCCCCTGCCGCGCCATCACCGGCTCGTCCCCGTGACGCGCCAGCGTCTCCACGCCGGCGCCGATGCGCCGGATGCGCGGCGCTCGGATGAAGATCATCTCGACCGGTAGGGAACGACCGTCGAGGGTCGCGGTGCCGGCCGCCTCGAAGGACTCGCGCTGCCGGCCGTACGCGTTGCGCTCCACGCCGACGTCGATCAACCCGAGCGAGACCTGCGCGGGATTCGCCACCTCGCGCGCCAGCAGAATCAACCCCGCGCAGGTGCCAAAGATCGGCCGGCCCGACGCATGAAACTTCTCGAGCGCCGGCACGAAGCCCCACGCGTCCATGAGCTTGAGGAGCGTCGTGGACTCCCCGCCCGGGATGATGAGCCCGTCCAGGTCAGGGAGCTCCTCCGGCTTGCGGACCTCGACCGCGACGGCCCCACACCGGGCGAGTGCCCTGGCGTGCAGGGCGAAGTCGCCCTGCAGCGCCAGGACACCGATCCGGAGGGTCTCGCCCACGCCTACCAGCCCCGGTTCTGGAGCAGATCCTTCTCGGCGAGCTTGGAGGTCTCGAGGCCCGGCATCGCGTCGCCGAGCTCCTCGCTCACCTTCGCGAGCACGTCGGCGTCCTTGAAATGCGTCGTCGCCTGCACGATCGCCCTGGCGCGCTTCGCCGGGTCCGACGACTTGAAGATGCCCGAGCCGACGAAGACCGACTCGGCGCCGAGCTGCATCATGAGCGCGGCGTCCGCCGGCGTCGCGATGCCGCCCGCGGAGAAGTTCGGCACCGGGAGCTTGCCGGCCTTGGCGATCCACCGGACGAGATCGATCGGCGCGCCGAGGTTCTTGGCCTCCGTCATCAGCTCCTCGTCGCCGAGCGTCGTGAGCCGGCGCACGCCCGAGACGACCGTGCGCATGTGGCGCACGGCCTCGACGATGTTGCCCGAGCCCGCCTCGCCCTTCGTGCGGATCATCGCCGCGCCCTCGCCGATCCGCCGCAGCGCCTCACCCAGATCGCGGCAGCCGCAGACGAACGGCACCCGAAACGCGAACTTGTCGATGTGGTAGTGCTCGTCGGCCGGCGTGAGGACCTCGGACTCGTCGATGAAGTCCACGCCGAGCGCCTCGAGGATCTGCGCCTCCACGAAGTGGCCGATGCGCGCCTTGGCCATGACCGGGATGGACACGGTCTTCTGGATCTCGCGAATCTTCTGCACCGAGGCCATGCGCGCCACGCCGCCGTCCTTGCGGATGTCGGAGGGCACGCGCTCGAGCGCCATCACCGACGCGGCGCCCGCGTCCTCGGCGGTCTTGGCCTGCTCGGCGTTCGTCACGTCCATGATGACCCCGCCCTTGAGCATCTCGGCGAGGCCGATGTGCTTCCGGTCGGCGATCCTGATCCCGCTCGTGTCCTGCATGTCGTCTCTCCTTTGAAGTTCGCGCGCTCGTTACACCACTGGCACGGCGGCGCGCTCGTCCGCTCGTCGACGGCCGGCCTGCCGCCGCTCCGACTTGATCGTCTCCGCGAGCCGTCGGACGCCCTCGTCGATGCGCGTCGGCGGAACGGCCGAAAATGATAGCCGGAGCGTCCGGGTGCCCGTGCCGTCCACGAAGAACGCGGTGCCCGGCGTGAAGGCCACGCCCCGCTCGAGCGCCCTCGGCAGGAGCGCCTCGCCGTCGAGCCCGTCGGGCAGGGTCACGAGGAGCGAGAATCCGCCCAGCGGCTCGGTCCAGGTCACGCCCTCCGGCATGCGGCGGCGCAGCGCCGCGAGCAACGCGTCGCGCCGTCGCCGGTACTCCGCCGCGATCCGTGTCACGTGGCGGTCGAGGAGGCGCCGCTCGCAGAATCGGTGCACCGCGGCCTGCAGCACCGCGCTCGTGTGGTGATCGGCGAGCTGCTTGGCGGCGCCCAGCCGCTCCGCGAGTGCCGCCGGCGCCACGATCCAGCCGAGCCGCAGCCCTGGGAAGAGGATCTTGGAGAACGTGCCGATGTAGACCACGACGCCGCCGCGATCCGCCGCCTTGAGCGGCGTCGCCCGTCGCGCGCCGTAGTAGAGGCTCCCGTCGAAGCCGTCCTCCACGATCGGCACCTGGTGCCGTGCCGCCGCCGCGAGCAGTCCCCGGCCCGTCTCGCCCGACAGCGTGAGCCCGGTCGGATTGTGGGCGTTCGGCTGGCAGTAGAACATCTTCGGCGCGTTCCGCTCGAGCAGCCTCTCGAGGGCGGCCACGCGCGGCCCCGCCGCGTCCCAGTCCACCGGGAGCAGCCGCGCGCCGAACGCCCGGAAGACCTGGAGCGCGCGCGCGTACGTCGGCTGCTCGATCGCGACCGAGTCGCCGGGATCGATGAGCGTGCGCGCGATGAGGTCGAACCCCTGCTGCGAGCCGTTGACGATCAGGATCTCTTCCGGCCGCGCTTCGATGCCGAAGCGCAGCAGGTACTGGACGAGGTAGAGCCGGAGTGGCGGATAGCCGGCGACCGGATAGTACTGCAGGAGCACCTCGCCCTCGGCGCGGACGACGTCGTTGAGGACGCGGCGGAAGGCGTCGGTGGGGAAGAGCGCGCTGTCCGGGCCGCCGCTCGCGAAGGAGATGACCGACGGGCTCGCCGCCCGCGGATCGAAGGCGGCGCGGGCGCGTTCGGCGTCGGCGCCCACGATGCGCGCGCTGCGCGACAGCAGCCCCGACCAGTCGATCGTCGGCCCCGTCGCGACCCCATGACCCTCGGCTACGGCCGGCCCGGCGACGAATGTCCCCTGCCCCACGTGGGCACGCGCCAGGCCCGCCGCGCAGAGCTCCTCGTAGGCGAGCGCGACGGTCGCCCTGTTGACGCCGAGCTCCTGCGCGAGCTCGCGCGTCGCCGGCAGCTTCACACCCGGCGCCAGGAGACGCTCGCCGATGAGCCGCTCCAGGTAGTCCTGGATCTGGCGCGCCAGCGGCACGGGCTTGGTTCGGTCGAGCGGGATGTTCACGTTTGGCTCCCCACCGGGCCATTTTCGTGTGTTTTAAGGCTCCGTCAAGGTCCAATTGGCTCACCCCGACCCGACCAATCCGGCGGGGTATCCACCCGGGCCCGTCCGCCGCGGCATATAATGCGGCCAGAAACCGCACCCACTACTCCCCTGGAGGACAGGACGATGGGCGAGATGAAAGAGTTCGCGGGCGTGTTCTACCGCGAGGGGGCGCTCGAGCCGAAGACCCTCGCGCTGGTCGCGCTGGCGGCGATGGCGGCCGCCGGCTGCACCTCCTGAGTGCCCGGTCGCTTCGCGGCTGCGAAGCAAGCCGGCGCCACCGAAGACGAGCTGAGCGAGACGCTCTACTACGCGATGCGTGGCGCGGCGCGCGCCACGTGGTCCACGATCAAGTACATCCCGAACATCGAGGACATCAACAAGGAGTGGAAGACGACATACGAGCGCGAGCACGCCGGGTGACGGCGCGGCCGTGAGCGCGGGAGAGGCGCCGATCCGACAGGCGGTGAAGTGGCTCGACGAGCAGATCCAGGAGCGTCCGGGCGTCGATCGCGCGACGCTCGTGGACGAGGCGTCGCGACGCTTCGACCTCTCCCCGCTCGACGCCGACTTCCTCTGGCGGCACCTCGCGCAGTGGAGCAAGCCGGCGTGAGCCTGGGGTCGGAGCGGCACATCCAGGCCCAGTTCGGCGGCTCCGCGGCGGCCTACGTCACCAGCGCCGGGCACGCCGCGGGCGACGACCTCGACACGCTCGTCGCCTGGGGGCGCGGGCTGAGGCCCCGCCGCGTGCTCGACGTCGCGACGGGCGGGGGGCACACGGCCCTGGCCTTCGCCGCGCTGGCCCGCGTCGTCGTCGCGTTCGACCTGACCCTGCCCATGCTCGGCGCCGCCCGCGACTTCACGCGCGGCCGGGGCGCCGACAACGTCCGCTTCGTCGCCGGCGACGTGGCGGCCCTCCCCTTCCCCGACGCCACCTTCGACGTCGTCACCTGCCGGATCGCGGCGCACCACTTCGCCGACGTCGCCGCGGCGGTCCGCCAGGTCCACCGCGTCCTGCGGCCCGGGGGAAGCTTCCTCCTCCAGGACATCCTCGGCCACGACGACCCGGACGCCAACGCCTTCATCACCGCGGTCGAGCGGCGGCGCGACCCCACCCACGTGAAGAGCTACCGCGCCGCCGAGTGGAAAGCCCTTCTGCGCGGCGCCGGCCTCACCGTGCTCGAGGAGACGCGCGTCGCGAAGGGACGCCCGTGGGAGGACTGGACGGGCCGGACGCGCATGGCCGCCGACGCGAAGCGGGACCTCGAGGCGTTCGTCGGCGCGGCACCCGACCGCTGCCGCACGGCCTTCGATTTTCGTGTGCGTCCGGACGGCTCCGTCGAGTCGTTCACCGACCGGATGCTGCTGCTCCGGGCCGACCGCGACTGAGAAACAGATGGGGGGCCCGGCCAAGCCGTGGCGCTCCTCGATAGCCCGACGGGACTCCTACCGGGCGGGTGTCAGGCGCACGAGCGTCGCGCCGCGACCGCCCCGGTCCTCCGGGGCGTCGGCGAAGCCGGCGACGAGGGGATGGCTCGACAGGAGCGACTGCACGATCTTCCGCTGCACGCCGATACCCCGCCCGTGGATCAGCCGGACCTCGGTGTAGCCGCGCGCGCGCGCGGCGCGCAGGTACTCGTCCACCACCGACGGCACGTCGCGCGGCAGGAACGAGTGCAGATCGAGCGCGTCCTCGATCGGGAGCGGGACCGGCTCGTCTAGAGGCGTAGACCTTCCATCACGTGCCGCTGCCAGTGCTGGGAGCTCAGGAGATCCTCCCCCGACAGCTTGCACTGTCAGAACGTCGCGGCGCGCTCGAAGAACGGCACGTCCACGACACTGACCGACTCGGCGCGCGCCGTCTCGGCGACCTTCTGCGCCACCATCTGGCGCACGAACGGGATGGGGATGCGCCCGAGCCGGTGGAGCACCTCGTCGGTGCAGCGAATGCGCGTGCCGGGGAGCACGGGACCCGCCACGTCGACGAAATCGGCGGGCTGCTCGCGCTCCGGATGCTCGCACGTCTCGGGCACGAGCTGCTGCAGGCGCATCGAGACGTAGTCGGTCACCCACTGCTGGATGCCCGCCTTGGCGTCGCCGAGGCTGCCCGCGCCGCCCTCGAGCTTGTCGTTGAGCGCGCCCAGGAGCCGCTCGAGCCGACCGAGCCGCGCCTCGAGCGCGGCGAGTCGATCGTCCGTCGTCATGCGCCCGATGCTAGCACAGGGCGCCGGGCGTGCCAGTCGCTGAGGCGCTGCCAGGCGTCGGCGGCGCGCAGCACGGTCGCCTCGTCGAACGGCCGGCCGACGAACTGCATGCCGATCGGCAGCCCCTGCCCCGTGAGACCGCAGGGCACCGAGCACGCCGGATGGCCGGAGAAATTGAACGGTCGTGTGAGGCATATCAGCGCCGCGCGGACGTCGGAGGGCCCGGTGCCGAGCGTCGTCTGCGTCTCGCCGACGGCGGGCGCCGCGATCGGCGTCGTCGGAGCGAGCAGGAGGTCGCGCCGCGCGAGCGCTTCGTCCACCTCGCGGCGCACGAGCGCGCGCACCTGCTGGGCCCGGACGTAGTGCGCTCCGGTCACGAACGCGCCCACCTTGAGCCGCTCCCGCACGTCCGGCTGGTAGTCCGCCGCGCGCGTCCGAAGCCACTCGGCGTGGTACGCGAGTGCCTCGGAGGCGACGACGGCGGAGGAGGCGGCGACCAGATCGAGATGGCCGAGGCTGACTTCGTCCACCACCGCGCCGGCTGCCGCGAGCGTCTTGGCAGCGGCCTCGACGGCGGCGCGCACATCGTCGGATGCCGACTCGAGGAAGAAGCTGCGCAGGAGCCCGACGCGCAGCCCCTTGACCTCGCCCGTCAAGGCGGCGAGGTAGTCGGGAACAGGCAGGACACTCGTCGTCGCGTCGGCGGGGTCGTAGCCGGCGATCGCGCGGAGCATCAGCGCGCAGTCGGCGGCGGTGCGCGTCATCGGCCCCACGTGGTCCATGGACCACGCGAGCGGGAGCACGCCGGCACGGCTCACACGGCCGTAGGTCGGCTTGATCCCCGTGATGCCGCAGAGCGAGGCCGGGATACGGATCGAGCCGCCCGTGTCGGAGCCGAGCGCGCCGGGCGCCAGCCCCGCGGCGACCGCGACGCCGGAGCCCGACGACGAGCCACCCGCGAAGCGCGGGGTCGCGCGGTCCCAGGGATTGCGCGCGTTGCCGTAATGGGCGTTGATGCCCTCCGGACCGTACGCGAACTCGTGCATGTTGAGCTTGCCGAGCACGATCGTGCCCGCCTCCCTGAGCCGCCGCACCACGGTGGCGTCCGCGGCCGGCACGGCGTCGGCCAGGATCTTCGAGCCGCCCGTCGTCCGGACGCCGGCCGTGTTGAAGAGGTCCTTCAGCGCGATCGGCACGCCGTGGAGCGGCCCGACGGCCCCGCCCGACGCCAGGGCGGTCTCGGCCGCCCGCGCGTCCGCGAGCGCCCGGTCGGCGGTCACGGTGATGAAAGCGCGCAGCTCAGGGTCGTGCGCCGCGATCCGGTCGAGATGCAGGCGCACGACCTCGACCGGCGACACGGCCTTGGTGGCGATGCGCCGGGCGAGCTCGGTCATCGGGAGCCAGCAGAGCTCGCTCATTCACTTACCCGGGGGCCCCGAAATGGCCCCCGGACCCCCTGCGCTCGGGACGCCCCGGCGCCGCCGTGGCGCCCCTCGACGACGCAACGCTCGCTCATCTCACAGCATCCGGTACTGCGTGGTCGGCTCGACGTCGCCGATCGCCACCGCGTCGAGCTTCGCGAGCATGGCGAGCATCGCCTCCACGGCCGGCCGGAGCGCCTCCAGTTCGGCGTCGGACCAGGCGAACCCGGCGGCGCGGGAGACGCGGCGCAGCGTTTCCAGATCGATCGGTCCCTGCGTGGGCACGTCCGCGAGCATAGCGGGCGGCTCACGAGGGTGCAAGACGCTACAATGCTCGCGATGAGCGTCCGGCTCGCCATCTTGTCGGACCCGCGCGACGCGGCCGCGCGGCGCGAGCTCTCGGTGGCGCCCGGGACGTCGATTCTCAAGGCGGCGCACGGCGCGGGCATCGAGATCACCGCGACGTGCGGGGGCCGGGGCCGCTGCACGTCATGCCGGGTAAAATTCGTCGCGGGCGCGATACCGCCGCCGACGATCATGGACGAGGTCCAGCTGGGCGACGATCTCGTGCGCGAGGGCTACCGCCTGTCTTGCCAGTGCGCGGTGAGCGAGCCGATCACCGTCCGCGTGGCGCCCCCGCTGGAAGAGCGCGCCTTTCAGATCCTCGGAGCGGGCCCGGCGGTCTCGGGACTCACGATCGACGCCGGCATCGACAAGCGCGTCGTGCGGGTGGCGCTGCCGCGCGAGGAGCACCATCAGACCTCCGACCTCGAGCAGCTCGCCGCCGCGGCCGGCATCGACGCGCGCGCCGTGAGCCCGGCCCTGCTCCGCGCCCTGCCGCAGGCCCTCCGGGACGACGAGGGCGCGGTGACGGTGACGACCTTCGGGAGCTCTGGGACCGGGGGGACCGGGGCCGGCCGGCGCGTGATCGCCGTGGAGCGCGGCGACACGACCGCGATGCGCTTCGGCCTGGCGATCGACGTCGGCACGACCACGGTCGTCACGACCCTTCTCGAGCTCGCCTCGGGCGAGCAGCTCGCCTCCGTGTCGAGCCTGAATCCGCAATCGACCTTCGGCGGCGATCTGATGTCGCGCATCGCGTTCGCCCAGTTCGACGCGGCCCGGCTCCGGCAGCTAACGACGCGGATCGTCGGGCTCCTGAACCAGCACGTCGAGCACGTGTGCCGCGAGTCCGGCGTGCTGGCCAAGTGGATCTACAAGGCGGTCGTCGTCGGCAACACCTGCATGCACCACGTGCTGCTGGGCATCGATCCGTCGTACGTCGGCCTGGCGCCGTACGCGCCCGTCATGCGCCACCCGCTCGTGCTCCCCGCGCGCGACCTGTTCCTCAAGATCGCGCCCGAGGCGCCCGTGTGCCTGCTGCCCATCGTCGCCGGGTTCGTCGGCGCCGACGCGGTCGCGGTCGCGCTCGCGACGCGGATCGGCGACACGTCGGAGCTGCGCGTGGCCGTCGACATCGGCACCAACGGCGAAGTGCTCCTCGGCTCGCGCGACCGGCTCTGGGCCTGCTCGGCGCCCGCGGGCCCCGCGCTCGAGGGCGCGCAGATCCGCCACGGCATGCGCGGCGCGGAGGGCGCCATCGATCGTGTCGCCGTCGATGACGACGTGCGCCTCCACACGATCGGCGAGGCGCCGCCCCTCGGCATCTGCGGCTCGGGACTGATCGACCTCGTGGCGGGGCTGCTCGACGCAGGGGTCATCGACTGGACCGGCCTGATCGACCTGGAGCGGCGCGCCTCGCTGCCGGCGTCTCTCGCCGAGCGCGTGGTGCAGCGCGGCGAGGAACGCCAGGTGATCGTGGCGCGCGCCGGTGAGGCCGGCGCGCCGCGCGAGATCGTCCTCACCCAGGACGACGTCCGCCAGGTCCAGCTCGCGAAGGGCGCGATCGCCGCCGGCATCGCCATGCTCCAGCACGTCGCGTCGATACCCGACGACAAGATCGAGGAGCTGATGCTCGCGGGCGGCTTCGGCAACTATTTGTCGATCTCGAGCGCGATCCGGATCGGGCTCATCCCTCCCCTGCCGCTCGAGCGGATCCGCTACGTCGGCAACGCGGCCGCGCTCGGGGCGCAGCTCTGCCTCCTGTCCGAGGCCGAGCGCGGACGCGCGGAGGCGATCGCCCGGCGCATCGAGCACGTGTCGCTCGCGGCGCACCCCGACTTCGAGCAGATCTTCGTAGACGCGATGAACTTCCCGCGCGCGTGATGACCGCCATCGACGCCGCGATCGTCGGCGCTGAGGTCCCGCCCCTCCCGCAGCGCGTGGACGCGCGCTGGCTCATGGCCTACGCGGCGGGGCTCGGCGAGAACGACCCGCGGTGCTACGACACCCTCGCGCGCACGGGTCCGCTTGGCCACCCCCTCTTCGCCGTGTGCTACGAGTGGCCCGCGCTCGTCGCGCTCCGCGACAAGACCGTCGCCGCCGCCCTGGCGCCGCTCAGCGTCCACGCGACGCACCGGCTCCTGATCCACCGCGCGCCGCGCGCCGACGAGACGCTGCTCACCACGGCGCGCCTCGTCGGCGTCGAGCGACGCCGCGCTGGGGTGCTCGTCACCGCGCGGGTCACGACGGTCGACGGGCACGGCGCGCCGGTGACGACAACCGACTACGGCTCGGTGTACCGCGGCGTCGCGTTGGTCGGCGACGA
>JBOHQB010000098.1:0-2758 GCA_050731995.1 Candidatus Rokuibacteriota bacterium | reverse complement strand
GCGCAGCACGCGGCGCTCGGGGTCTTCGTGCTGGTCACGCGCACGCTGCTGCTGCTCGCGGTCGCGTTCCTCGGCTTCGACTTCTCGCTGCGCTACGTCGCGAGCAACACGGACCTCGGCACGCCCTACTACTACCGGCTCACCGCCGTGTGGGGCGCGCTCGAGGGCTCGATCATGCTCTGGACGTGGATGGTCGCGCTCTACACGCTGCTCGTGATCGTGCGCCATCGGACCTCGGCGCGCGAGCTCTACCCGTGGGTGCTCATGGTCATGCTCGGCGTGCAGGCCTTCTTCCTCCTCGTGATGACCGTGCCCGCCCCGGTCTTCGAGCGGCTGAGCCCCGTGCCGCCCGACGGCCGCGGCCTCAATCCGCTGCTCCTGGACGCGGGGATGATCACGCACCCCGTCGCGCTCTACCTCGGCTTCACCGGCTTCACGGTGCCGTTCGCCTTCGCGATGGCCGCGCTCATCACCGGACGCGTCGGCGACTTCTGGATCACCGCCACCCGCCGGTGGACGATCATCGCGTGGTACTTCCTCTCACTCGGCCTCCTGATCGGCGGCTGGTGGAGCTACCACGTGCTCGGCTGGGGCGGCTACTGGGCGTGGGACCCGGTCGAGAACGCGGCCTTCATGCCGTGGCTGACCGGCACGGCCCTCCTGCACTCGGTGATGATCCAGGAGCGGCGCCGAATGCTCCGGCTGTGGAACCTGGCGCTCGTGATCCTCACGTTCGGGCTCACGCTGTTCGGGACGTTTCTCACGCGCTCCGGCGTGATCGCGTCGGTGCACGCCTTCACGCAGGGCACGATCGGCGTCTTCTTCCTCTCCTTCCTGGCGCTGGTTCTCCTGAGCGCGCTCGTGCTCCTGGCGTGGCGCTGGGAGACGCTCGGCGCCCAGGGCGAGCTCGACTCGGTCGTCTCGCGCGAATCGGCGTTCCTGCTCAACAACGTCTTCCTGGTCGCCGCCGCCTTCACCGTCTTCTTCGGCACGGTCTTCCCGCTCCTCTCCGAGGCGGTCCGGGGCGTGAAGGTCTCGGTGGGCGCCCCGTTCTTCAACTACGTGAACGTCCCGCTGTTCCTGTCGCTGGTCTTCCTGATGGGCGTGGGGCCGCTGATCGCCTGGCGGCGCGCCTCGTGGGAGAACCTCCGGCGCAATTTCCTCTGGCCCGTGGTCATCGGGGTCGGCGTCGCGGCCGTGGTCTTCGTGGTGGGCGTCCGACCGACCCTCGCCGTGCTCGTGTTCGGCCTGACGGCGTTCGTCGCGACCACGATCACCGTGGACCTCGTGCGCGCGACGCGCGCGCGCCGGGCGATGGGCGAAGGTACCTTGCGCGCGCTCGGCGGCCTGCTCGTGCGCCACAACCGGCGCTACGGGGGCTTCATCGTCCACCTTGGCATCCTCATCATCATGCTCGGCGTGATGGGCTCGCAGGCCTGGTCCGTCCAGACCGAGACGACGCTCAGGCGGGGGGAGCACGTCGAGCTCGCCGGCTACAAGGCGCGCTTCGAGGAGCTCCGGGAGAGCCAGGAGTCGAACCACTTCAAGGTCACGGCCAGGTTCAGCGTGTCCAATGGACGCGCACCGGCGACCGTGCTCGAGCCCGCGAAGAAATTCTACAAGCGCGAACAGGCGCCCATCGCCTACGTGGACTACCGGCTGGGCCTCGTCGAAGACGTCTACCTGGTCCTCGGCGACTTCACCAACGACGGCACACAGGCCACGGTCAAGCTCCAGGTCAACCGCTGCGTCTCCTGGATCTGGCTCGGCGGCCTCGTCCTGACGCTCGGAGCGCTGCTCGCGATCCTCCCGGAGCGCCGGCGGGCCGCGTGAGCCGGCCCTGGCGCTGGATCATCCCGCTCGCCGCGGTGCCGGTGCTGGCGCTGCTCGCCCTCGGCTTCCGCATGAACCCGCGCGACATTCCGTCCCCGCTCGTCGGCCGTCCGGCGCCGGCGCTGGCTCTCACCACGTTCGACGGCAAGCCCGTGAGCCTCGAGGCGGAGCGCGGCAAGGTCGTCGTCGTCAACTTCTGGGCGTCGTGGTGCTATCCGGCGTGCTACGAGGAGGCCCCGGTGCTGGAGCGCGGCTGGCGCGCGTACCGTGACCGCGGTGTCGTGGTGCTCGGCGTGGACATCCAGGACAAGGACGAAGCGGCGCGCAAGTTCATCGGCGACTTCTCGCTGACCTTTCCGAACGCGCGCGACCTCACGGGCAAGGTCTCGGTGGACTGGGGCGTCTACGGCGTGCCGGAGACGTTCTTCGTGGACCGCGCGGGCCGTATCCGCGTCAAGCACGTCGGCGCGGTGACCGAAGAGGTGTTCCGCGCCACCGTGGACCCGCTGCTCGCCGAGGAGCGCCGGTGAGACACGCCGCCGTCCCCGCGCTCGTCCTGCTCGCCCTCGGCCTGCTCACCGTGGTCGCGCTGGCCGAGGCCGCGCCGGTGAGCGAGCAGACGGTCCACGACGTCGCCTCCGAGCTCCGCTGCGTCGTCTGTCAGAACCTCTCCGTCGCCGACTCGCCCTCGGAGATGGCCGCGCAGATGCGCGCGATCGTGCGCGAGCGTCTCGAGCGGGGCGACTCGCCCGCCGAGGTGCGCCAGTACTTCGTCGAGCGCTACGGCGAGTGGATCCTCCTCTCACCCCGGCCCCACGGCTTCAACCTCCTCGTGTGGCTCTTCCCGGCCTTTGCCGTGCTCGTCGGTCTGGCGGTCGTCGTCGTGCAGGTCCGCCGCTGGACGCGCCGGCGGCCGGGGCCGCCG
>JBOHQB010000097.1:0-1809 GCA_050731995.1 Candidatus Rokuibacteriota bacterium | reverse complement strand
AGACCGTCGGCGCCGAGCACGCGGCTCGTCACCGTGGCGAACACGAGCGTGCCCGTGCCGCCGCTCTTCACCGCGAGGTCGGCCAGCGCCATCTCGCGCCGCACGCTCTCCCCGATCCGCAGCGACCGGTGGAACCGCACTCGCTCGCCGGCGAACATCCGCCGTGGTAACGGCATCGGCGGCACCACGCCGGTGTCGAGCGGGCTGCCGTCCGGTCGCAGGTCGGCCGTGGCGACCCGCGGCAGGAAGTAGAGGGCGAGCCAGCCCGGCGGCAAGGCATCGCCCTCGCGGAATTCGGGCTCCGAGCGCCCCAGCGCCAATCTCAGCTGATTGGCAGGACCCGGCAGGATCACGTCGGTCGCGACCCGCGTGCGGCCGACGTGTGCCTTGAGGTCGTCGAGGCTCAGCGCGGTCGTCGCCATCGCTAGTCGGTAAGCGAGCGGTAGATCTCCACTTCGGCCTTGCCCTCGGTCAGCCCTTCCTTCTCGCGACGCTCGCGGTAGGCAACGAGGTGCGGCGCCTTGCGATGGGCGTCGAAGGCAGCGTCGTCCTTGTACTGCTCATAGAAGATGAACAGCTCGGGGTCCTTGGTGGAGCGGTGCGGCCGATAGATCAGGCAGCCCGGCTCCGCCTTCATGACCGCCGCCACCTGCTCCTTCAGCAACGCCGCCAGCGCGTCGCCCTTGCCCTTCGCCGCCCGGATCTTCGCGACCACCGTCAGCACGTCAGCCATCGTTCTCGTTCTCCTTGGGAGCGCTAGAGTCGCCCGCGCGGAAAGAGTACACGCGTGGGACGGCACGTCAATCCACGAATGCGGTAGAGTAGGCGGCCACGATGACTCTGACCGACCGAGTCGCGATCGTCACCGGAGCCGGGAACGGGATCGGCCGGGCGGTGGCACTGGCCCTGGCCCGGGCCGGCGCCAACGTCGTCGCCGTCGACATCGACGCCGGGCTTGCCACGTCCGCGGCCGACGCCGTCGCGGGGCTCGGGCGGAGGAGCCTCCCGCTTGCGACCGACGTCGGGGACGTCGCGAGCATCGACCGGATGGTGCGCGACGTGATGGCGGCGTTCGGCCGGATCGACGTGCTCGTGAACAACGCCGGCGTCACCCGCCGCGCCTACATCATGGACCTCACCGAGGAGGACTGGGAGCGGATCATGCGCGTCAACGCCAAGGGCGTGTTCTTCTGCCTCCAGCGCGTGGCGCGCGAGATGATCCCCCGAAAGAGCGGCGTCATCGTCAACATCGCCTCGATCGCGGGCAAGGGCTACGCCGGGACCTCGAACGCGATCTACGCCGCGAGCAAGGGCAGCGTGATCTCGCTGACGCGCACGGCTGCCCAGCAGCTCGCGCGCCACAACATCAACGTCAACGCGATCTGCCCGGGCACGACGGTGACCGCGCTGTCGGAGGACAACGTGGCCACCCGCGCGCGAGAGGAAGGCCTCTCCGTGGAGGACATGAAGCGCCGGCGCAATGCCGCCATCCCGCTCGGCCGTCCCAACGATCCCGAGGACGTCGCCGCGCTCGCGGTCTTCCTGGCGTCGCCGGGCGCCCGGAATATCACCGGCCAGTCCCTCAACGTCGATGGCGGCGTCATCTTCGACTGACGAGTCGTGATAGTCTCGCGTACGCCATGGATCTCAAGGATCGCGTAGCGCTCGTCGCCGGCGGCACCGGTCTTCTCGGCATCGCCATCAGCCGCGCCCTCGCCACGGCGGGGGCGCACGTGGCCATCACCTACCTCGAGCGCCAGGACGCGGCGCGCGAGACCTGCGCGGCCGTCGAGGCCCTCGGGCGCCGGG
>JBOHQB010000096.1:0-7741 GCA_050731995.1 Candidatus Rokuibacteriota bacterium | reverse complement strand
CACTGTGGCTGTTCGCGATCGGCGCCGCCGCGCTGGCGCTCGCGGCGCCGAGCCACCGGTCCGTGGCTCTTGCGACAGCCGGGGTGCTCGTCGGCGTCGCCGCCGTCGGCGTGCTGCGCGCCGCTGCGCCGTCGCTCCCGCCCGATCACGTGGCGCACCTGCCGCTGCCGCGCGACGCGAAGATCATCGGCCGGCTCGTCGGCGAGCCCAGGCGCTGGTCGGCGGATCGCGCGCGCTTGCTTGTGGACGTTGAGCGGGTCGACGAGGCACCACGCATGGGTCGCGTCCAGATCGCTGCCTACGGGGCGCTCCCGCCCCTCGCGACCGGCCAGCGGATCGAGATCGACTCGCGCCTGGCTCGCCCGTCGGAGTTCCGCAATCCGGGGGGATTCGATTACACGCGCTGGCTCGCGGATCAAGACGTCTTCGTCGTCGCGACCGCCCGCGCCGAGCACGTGGCGCCGCTCGAGGAGCCGAGCCCGCCGTGGCACGTCCGCGTCCGGCGTCACGCGGTCACGACGATGGAGGCGACGCTGCCGCCGGTCTCGGCGGCGCTGCTGGCGGGACTGCTCTTCGGCGAGCGCGCGGGGCTGCCGGCCGACGTGGACGACGGGTTCCGGCGCGCCGGCGTCTATCACGTCCTCGCGGTCTCCGGCTTCAACGTGGCAATCCTCGCGGGCGCCGTCTGGGCGACACTCGCCCTCGTCGGCGTGGGCCGCCGGATGTCGGCGATCGCGGCGATCGCCGCCGTCCTCGCGTTCGCGGCCGTCGTGGGCCCGGAGCCGTCGGTATTGCGGGCCACGATCATGGCGGTGCTCCTCCTGGCGGCGCTCCTGCTCGAGCGCGAATCCGCGGTGATCAACAGTCTCGCCCTGGCCGCGCTCGTGATTCTCGGCGCGCGGCCCGGCGATCTCCGCGATCCCGGCTTCCAGCTCTCGTTCGCCGCGACGGCCGGCATCGTGCTGGCGCCCCTGCCGCGCACCCGGGTGCTCGCGGCGATCGGCGTGAGCATCGCGGCCCAGCTTGCGGTGCTGCCGATCACGCTCGTCCACTTCAACCAGCTCTCCACGCTCGGCGTGCTGGCGAACCTCGGCGTGGTGCCGCTCGCCGGTGTCGCGACGGTCCTCGGCCTCGCCGCGGTCGCGCTTTCCTTCGTCTACGGAGCCGCGGCCGCGGTGCTGCTCGACGCCATCTGGCCCGCCCTCCTGCTGCTCCGCGCGCTCGTGGCGCTCGTCGCGGCGGTGCCGGGCGCGCTCGTGTACTTTCCGTCTCCCTCGCCCGTCGCCACGGCGCTCTACGCCACGGCCCTGGGGCTCGCCCTCCTCGCGTGGCACGCGCGGGCGGTCGCGGCGCGGCGCGCGCGCTGGCTCGCGACGGGCGCGGGTGCGTGCCTCTTCACCGCGTTGACGCTCGCCGTCTGGCCGGTCGTACGGCCCCCGGACGGGCACCTGCGCGTGACCATGCTGGACGTCGGCCAAGGCGACGCGATCGCCATCGAAGCCCCCGACGGCCGCGTGGCGCTGATCGACACGGGCGCGGGCGGACCCTACCGGCTCGACGCGGGCGCCCGCGTCGTGGCGCCATTCCTCTGGAGCCGCGGCGTCCTGCGCCTCGCGGCCCTGGCCGTCACCCATGCCGACCTCGACCACGCGGGAGGCTCCGCCGCCGTGCGACGCCGCTTTTCCGTCCGCGACGATTGGACCGCGGAGACGTTCCGCGACGGCCCCGTCTTCTTCGGCGGCGCCACGGTCTCGTTAGTATCGCCACACCAGGGACGGAGCGGGCTGGAAGCGCGGGGGCGGGGCGGGGTCCGCGGCGAATTGTCTTTGTCGACTGAGCAAGCGGATCCCGCCCCGTCCCCGCGCGACGCCTTCCCGTCTCGCCATGCCAGCGTGCGGAACAACGAGGCGCTGGTGCTGCGCGTCGAGACCGGGGCCGTCACAATCGTTCTCGCCTCAGATATCGAGGCAGATGCAGAGCGTGCCCTCGTCAGCGCGCACGCGCCGCTCACCGCCACGGTGTTGAAGGTCGCGCACCACGGCTCGCGGACATCCAGCACGCCCGCGTTCCTCGCCTCCGTCCGCCCGACCGTCGCCGTGATCTCGGTCGGCGCGCGCAACAGCTACGGCCATCCCGACGCCGGCGTCCTGGCGCGGCTCACCGCCGCCGGCGCGATCGTCTATCGGACGGACCGTGACGGGGCGCTCGTGCTGGAGACCGACGGCCGCGTGCTCACCGTCACACGCTGGGCCACGCGGACCACCGAGCGGTACTGCGTGGACCCCGAGGCGATCTGCTAAAATCCGCGCGTGACCCGGGTCAACGACCACTATCTGAAGCTCCGCGCCAGCTATCTCTTCAGCGGGATCGCTGGACGCATCCGCGAATTCCAGGCGCAGCATCCCGACGCGAAGCTCATCCGTCTCGGCATCGGCGACGTGACGCGGCCGCTGCCGCCGGCGGTGGTGCGGGCGATGCACGAAGCCGTGGACGAGATGGCGCGCGTCGAGACGTTTCGCGGCTACCCGCCGGAGACCGGCTACGATTTCCTGGTGGACGCGATCGCGCGGCACGACTACGGCGAGCGCGGCGTGAAGGTCACCCCCGACGAGATCGTCGTCAGCGACGGCGCGAAGCAGGACACGGGCAACATCCAGGAGATCTTCGCGCCCGACTCCGTCGTCGCCCTGACCGATCCCGTGTACCCGGTCTATCTCGACTCCAACGTCATGGCGGGGCGCGCGGGCAGCGCCGACGCCGACGGGCGATACGACCGGGTCGTCTATCTCCCGTGCACCGCCGAGAACGACTTCCTGCCGCGCCTGCCCGACCGGCCGGTGGATCTCATCTACCTCTGCTACCCGAACAATCCGACGGGCGCCGTGATGACGCGCGCGACGCTCAAGGCGTGGGTGGACTACGCGCGCGAGCGCTCCGCCGTGATCCTCTACGACGCCGCCTACGAGGCGTACATCCGCGACCCGGACGTCCCGCACTCGATCTACGAGATCGAGCGCGCGCGCGACGTCGCCATCGAGTTCCGCTCGTTCTCGAAGAGCGCCGGGTTCACGGGCACGCGGTGCGCGTTCACGGTGGTCCCCAAGGAGCTCCAGGGGCGATCGGCGACGGGCGAGGCGGTCAGCCTGCACGCGCTCTGGGTCCGGCGCCAGTCCACGAAGTTCAACGGCGTCGCGTACGTCATCCAGCGCGGCGCCGCCGCGACGTACACGCCCGAGGGACAGAAGCAGACGAAGGCGCTCGTCGACTACTACATGGAGAACGCGCGGATCATCCGGCAGGGGCTCGAGGCGACGGGACTCACCGTCTACGGCGCCCGGAACGCGCCCTACATCTGGGTGAAGACGCCGCCCGGCCTCGACTCGTGGGGATTTTTCGACAAGCTGCTCAACGAGGCGCACGTCGTGGGCACGCCGGGCTCGGGGTTCGGACCGAGCGGCGAGGGCTACTTCCGCCTCACGGCCTTCGGCGGGCGCGAGCAGACCGAGGAAGCGGTCGACCGAATCCGGCGGCGCCTGAAGGCCTGACGAGCCGGGCCGGCTAGCTCTCGAAGGCGCGCTCGTACTGCGAGCGCAGCCGCTCCAGCTCCTCCGGGTCGAGCCGCATGCCGAGCGACAGGCCCATCTCGCCCAGGATCGTCTTGATCTCGTTGAGCGACTTCTTGCCGAAGTTCTTGGTCTTGAGCAGCTCGGCTTCGCTCTTCTGCACGAGGTCCGCGATGGTGCGGATGTTGGCCGTCTTCAGGCAGTTCGACGCCCGCACCGAGAGCTCGAGCTCGTCCACGTTGCGGAAGAGGTTGTCGTTGAGCTCGGTGCGCGGCGCCTCGGTCTCGCCCGTGGGGGCCTCCTCCGTCTCGGGCTCCGGGAAGTCCGTGAGGAGGTTGAAGTGGTCCTCGAGGATGCGCGACGCCTCACCCACCGCGGTCTGCGGCGACACGCTGCCGTCGGTCCAGACCTCGACCGTGAGGCGCTCGTGGCCGTCCCTGCCCGTCTTCTCGACGTTGAAGTTCACGCGCTGGACCGGCGAGAAGTCGGCGTCGAGCAGGATCGCGTTGATCGGCAGCGCCTCCGGCTCGCGCTTCTCGGCCGACACGTAGCCGCGCCCCCGCTCGACGCACACCTCCATCTCGATCGCGCCGTCCTTGTCGAGCGTGGCCAGCGGGATGTCGGGCGACAGGATCGTCACGTCGGCGTCGGGTTCGAAGTCGCCCGCCTTCACCTGCCCCGGGCCCTGCGCCTTGAGGCGGAGGATCTTCGGACGGTTGACGTGGAGCTCGAAGACCACGCGGCGGAGGTTCATCATGATGTCGAGCGTGTCTTCGAGGACGCCGCGCATGTGCGAGAACTCGTGGAGCACGGTCTCGATCTTCACCCACGTCGGCGCGGCGCCGTGGATCGCCGAGAGCAGCACGCGCCGGTACGCGATGCCCGCCGTCAGCCCGAAGCCCTCCTCGAAGGGCTCGATCACGAGCTTGCCGTACGCGAGTTCGGCCTGGACCCAGTCGTGGCGAATGGGGAGTTGCAGCTCCAGCATTGGGACCCCTTCGGTGCGAGAGAGTGTGGGGCTCGACCCCAGACCGGCAGTATATCACACGCCCTCGAGAGGGCCGGAGTTACACTTGAAGAATCATGCGGTTACGCAGGATCGTCCTGCTGGTCGCGGTGGCCCTCGGCGTCACGACGGCGGCGCTCGCGTGGCTCGCGCTCACCCCCGGTCGCGCGCTGCGCGACCGCGCCGGCGTCGTCGAGGTGCCGGCGCACGCGGGAGTCTTCGACATCGGCCGTCGCCTGGAGAAGGCGGGCGTGGTGCGAAGCCGCTTCGCGTTCGTGGCGGCCGCCGTGGTCCACGGCAGCCCGCGGCGCCTGCGCGCGGGGGAATACGAGGTTCCGCGGGGCGCCACGACCCCCGAGGTCGTCGCTCTCCTCGAAAGCGGGCGAGTGCGGCAGCACGCGGTGCTGCTGCCGGAGGGCGGGACGGTGGCCGAGCTCGCGCGCGCGCTCGAGGCCGAGCGCCTGGCCGGCGCCGACGAGGTGCTGCGGGTCGCCTCGGACCGGCAATTCCTCGCCTCGCTCGACATCGACGCGGCGAGCGTGGAGGGCTACCTCTTTCCCGACACCTACCACTTCGTGCGCGGGCAGACGGCCCCGGAGATGCTGGGCAAGATGGTCCAGCGGCTCCGCCAGAAGGTCACGGGGGAGATCATCGGCCGCGCCCGCGCGCGCGGGCTCACGCTCCACGAGCTCCTGACGCTCGCGTCCATCATCGAGCGGGAGGCCAGGGCGCCCGAGGAGCGGCGGCTCATCGCCGCCGTCTTCTGGAACCGGCTGCGGCTCGAGATGCCGCTCCAGGCCGATCCCACCGTGCAGTACGCCGTCGGCAAGGAGCGGCTCGCGCCGACCCGCGCCGACCTCGTGGCGGAGCACCCGTACAACACGTACCGCCACGCCGGCCTGCCGCCCGGCCCGATCGCGAGCCCCGGCATGGCGTCGATCGAGGCCGCGCTCGACCCGGCGCCCGTCGGCTATCTCTACTTCGTGGCGAGAAACGAGCGCCACCACTACTTCTCCCGGACCGTGGAGGAGCACAACGCCGCCGTCGTGCGCTACCGGCGCTCGCGGCGATAGCCGCGCGAGTAGCGACGCCCGCGAGGGCCGTGCTATAACCGGCCCGATGTCCCGCGCCTCCGCCCTCACGCGGCACCTTCGTGTCGACGCCGCGCCGCCGGCGCAGCCCCTGCTCGTGCGGATGCTGCGCGCGCCCGCGCGCCGCGCGCTCGCGCGCTGGTTCGCGCTGCGCGTCGAGGGGCTGGAGTGCCTGCCGCCGCAGGGGCCGTACATCCTCGCCGCGAATCACCACAACTATCTCGACGGCCTGGTGCTGGCGGCGGTCGTGCCCCAGCCGGTCCACTTCATCGTGATGCCGCGCGTGTACCGCGCCACGCCGATCCACCCGCTCTTCCACCGGCACGTGGGCTCGATCGAGCTCGACCCCGCGCGTCCCGAGCCGGGCGCGCTGCGCCGCGCGCTCGAGCGTCTCGCCGACGGGCGCGTCGTCGGCATCTTCCCGGAAGGGCCCTTCAGCGTGCGGGGCCTGCTCGAGCGCGGGCTGCCGGGCGTCGCGCTGCTCGCGCTGCGCTCGGGCGCGCCGGTGGTGCCGGTGGGCATCCACGGCACCTACGAGGCGCTCCGCGGACGGCGCTTCTACGTGCCACGGCGCCATCCGCTCACGGTCCGCTTCGGCGCGCCGCGCCGGTTCGCCCGCGACGGCGCGCGCGGACGTGAGGCGCGCGCCGGCGTGACGCGCCGGATCATGGACGACATCGCGGCGTTGCTGCCGTGACCGGACCCGGGAAGCTCTGGGGCACGCGGTTCCGGGAGGCCGCGGACCCCACGGCGGAGCGCTTCACCGCGTCCCTCGCCTTCGATCGGCGGCTCGCCATGCACGACGTCGCCGGGTCCCTCGCCTGGGCGCGCGCGCTCGCGCGCGCTGCGATCCTGACCCAGGTCGAGGCGGCGAAGC
Organism: Candidatus Rokuibacteriota bacterium; assembly: GCA_050731995.1. Lineage (GTDB taxonomy): Bacteria > Methylomirabilota > Methylomirabilia > Rokubacteriales > CSP1-6 > JBOHQB01. Next base: position 1,204 of record JBOHQB010000096.1, on the reverse strand, counting down.
TCGTCGAGGGGCTCGAGGCCGTCCGGGCGGAGCTGGCCGCGGGCGCCTTCGTCTTCCGCCCGGAGCTCGAGGACATCCACACGAACGTCGAGGGGCGGCTGCAAGACCTCGTCGGCGACGTCGCGGGCAAGCTCCACACCGGCCGCTCGCGCAACGACCAGATCGCACTCGACGAGCGGCTCTACCTCAGGGAGGTCGCCGCAGCAGCCCGCGAGGGGCTCCGGGCGACGCAGGCGGCGCTCGTGGAGCGCGCCGCGGAGACCGTGGACGCGCCGATGCCCGGTTACACGCACCTGCAGCGCGCCCAGCCCGTCGTGCTGGCGCACCACCTGCTCGCGTACGTGTTCATGCTCCAGCGCGATCGGGAGCGCTTCGCCGCCTGCGTCGCGCGCGCCGACGTGCTGCCGCTCGGGGCCGCCGCGCTCGCCGGCACGGCGTTCCCGATCGACCGGGAGGCGCTGGCGGCCGACCTCGGCTTCGCGGCGGTCTCGCCGAACAGTCTGGATGCCGTGAGCGACCGCGACTTCCTGCTGGAGTTCCTGGCCGCGGCGGCGATCGCCGGGATGCACCTGTCGCGGCTCGCGGCGGACCTCACCCTCTGGGCCACGGCGGAGTTCGGGTTCGTCGAGTTCCCGGACGCGTTCGCGACGGGCTCGTCGATCATGCCGCAGAAGAAGAACCCCGACGTCGCCGAGCTGATCCGGGGCAAGAGCGGGCGCCTCTACGGCAATCTCGTCGCGGTCCTGACCACGATGAAGGGCCTTCCGCTCTCCTACAACTCCGACATGCAGGAGGACAAGGAGCCCTTTTTCGACTCGGTGGACACGCTCGAGGCCGTGCTCGGCGTGCTGCCGCCGCTGCTCACCTCCCTCACTTTCCGCGTCGACCGCATGCGCCAGGCGGCGGGTGAGCACTTCGCGACCGCAACCGACCTCGCCGACTACCTCGTCCGCAAGGGACTGGCCTTCCGCCAGGCCCACGAGATCGTCGGGCGTGTCGTGCGGCACGCGCTCGAAGGCGGCCGGCGGCTCGACGAGCTGTCGGTCGACGAACTCAAGACGTTCTCGCCGCTCATCGGGCCGGACGTGACCTCCGCGCTGACCGTCGAGGCCTCGCTCGCCGCGCGCGCCGTCACCGGCGGCACCGCGCCTGCGGCCGTGCGCCGCGCCCTCGGCCGCGCGCGCGAGCTGTTGACCCCGTGAGG
>JBOHQB010000095.1:0-14903 GCA_050731995.1 Candidatus Rokuibacteriota bacterium | reverse complement strand
ACCGAGCGCAGCCACCTGGCCACCTCGGGAATGGGAGCGTGCAGACGTCGCCGCAGCTCGGCTTTCACCTCGCTCAGCTTCCCCTGCAACCTCTTCCGGATCGTCTGCCGCACCACCGTGAACCGTCCGTTCCGCTTCTTCCCGCAGATGTGCGTGAAGCCGAGGAAATTGAACGTCTCCGGCTTCCCCTGCCCGGCGCGCTGCCGACGCTCGGCCGCGAAGGGCCCGAACTCCAGCAGTCGCGTCTTCTCGGAGTGCAGCTCCAGGCTGAACTTTGCGAAGCGCTCGCGCAGCTCGGCCAGGAACCGCTCAGCGTCCGCCCGGTGCTGAAACCCCACGATGAAGTCGTCCGCGTACCGCACGACAATCACGTCGCCGTGGGCCTGCGTCTTCCGCCACCGCTGAGCCCAGAGGTCGAACACGTAATGCAAGTACACGTTGGCCAGGAGCGGCGAGATGCTGCCCCCCTGGGGCGTGCCTTCGGCACTCCGTGTCCGCGTCCCGTCCTCCAGCACGCCGGCGTTGAGCCACTTCTGGATCAACCGCACGACGCGCCGGTCCGCAATCCGGTGCTCGACGAACTTCACCAGCCATTCGTGGTTGATGGCCTCGAAAAACCCACGGATGTCGGCATCAAGCACCCAGTGCACCTTCCGCGTCAGAATCCCGGCGTAGAGCGCGTCCAACGCGTTGTGCGCGTTGCGCCCCGGCCGAAATCCGTACGAGAAGCCGAGGAAATCGGTCTCGTAGATCGCGTTCAGCACCTCGGCCGCCGTGCGCTGGACGAGCTTGTCTTCCAGCGTGGGGATGCCCAGCGGCCTCTGCCGCCCATCGGCCTTGGGGATGTACGTCCGCTTGACCGGCTTCGCTCGATACGCTCTGCGCTTCAGCCGTCCGGACACGTCCGCGAGGTTGGCCTCGAGGGCCTGCCCGTAGTGCCTCCACGTCTCACCGTCGATACCTGCGGCCGCGTCCCGCTTCAATGCGAAGTACGCGGTGCGCAGATGGTCGACGTTGTAGACGTGGTGCAGGAGCGCCGTGAACCGCACCGTCTTGTCCCGCTCAGCAGCTTCACGTACCCGCTCCAGCGCGCTGCGCACGCCATCCCGACTCAGTGTTCGGGGCGCGTTTTGCTGGCTCGGGTTCCCTTTGGCCAGACCCCTTCCCTCCATCTCCTCCGCGGCCAATGCTTCGGCGTTGTTCGGAGACTTCGTCGGTACTACGGGCCTGTCCGACTGCCCCGGGCCGTTCATCGTCGGCGTGTGTCCTTGGACTTCCCGACGCGGCCCGTCGTTCCATCCCCGACGGGCAACCCGAGGCTCTCCCGGTTCTCGCGCGAGGTGTGTCCGTACATGCTCGGGGTCTCTGACCGCGCGGAGCCTCGGCGCGTCTCGCATTGGCGACGCGTCGAGTGTGGCCTTCCGCTTCTCCTTACAGCGTCGGCGCTCCGGAGCGAGATTTCGCGGCTGAATACCCGGCCTGCACGTTCCCCTGTCAATGCTTCACGCTCGTCCTCGCGGACGCCCGCGCATGACTCGGGGCCGGTGTGGGTCGCTGACCCTTCACCGTACGACTCTTTCATTCGCAACACCTCGCCGGTTTAACCCGGCGCACAAGGAGAGCCGACCATGGCCGGCAAGATGGTGCAGTTCCCCTCCAACGGCGGCACGACCGACGCTTATCTCGCGACACCGGCGTCCGGCAAGGGACCGGGCCTCATCGTCATCCAGGAGTGGTGGGGACTGGTCGGGCACATCAAGAAGGTCTGCGACCGATTCGCGGCGGAGGGATTCTCGGCACTCGCGCCCGACATGTACCACGGCAAGACGGCCGACGAGCCAGACGGCGCCGGCAAGCTCTTCATGGCCCTGAACATCGCGCAGGCCGAGAAGGATCTCCGCGGCGCCGAGAAGTTCCTGGCCGGGCACTCCTCCACCGCAGCGCTCGGCGCGGTCGGCTTCTGCATGGGCGGGCAGCTCGCGCTCTTCGCCGCGACGCTCAACCCGGCCGTCGGCGCCTGCGTGAACTTCTACGGGATCCACCCGAACGTGAAGCCGGACTACGGCAAGCTCTCGGGCCCGGTGCTCGGCCTCTTCGCCGAGAAGGACACGTTCGTGACGCCCCAGACGGCGAAGGACGTGGATGCGGCGATCAAGAAGGCGGGCAAGGCGTCGGAGATTCACATCTATCCGGGCGTGGACCACGCTTTCTTCAACGACGAGAACGCGACCGCCTACAACAAGACGGCGGCCGACGACGCCTGGCGCCGCACGCTCGTCCACTTCCGCGCCCACCTCAAGTAGACCGCCGCGCTGGGCACGTTTGGGGGGATGGGAGTGCGAGCCGCAGGCCGGCCGTAGGAGCCGCAGCCCGCAGGAGGAGCCGCAGCCGAAGGCGAGGCGACGCTGCGAAAGGCGAGGCGACACTGTGAAGGACGGCCGAGGCGAGCCTGCGATGGGAGTGCGAGCCGCAGGTCGTTCGACGGCCGAGGCGAGCCTGCGTGAGACGGGGCCATGTCGGGGCCCCCCATGTCTCTTGAGAGCTTGCCACAGCGGGTTGCCCCGACCGAGTGGGCGTGCGTACGGAGGGCGAGCGTGGTCGAGGAGAGCGTCCCGCCCTCCCGCCTCAGGGCTACGCCGAAGCTGCGGCGGCCTTCTGCTTGCGGCCGCGGCGGGACTGCGCGCCGGCCTCGCCCTTCGGCGTCTTTTCCTTCTTCTCCTTCTTCTCCTTGTCACCGCCCTTGGCCTTGTCCGTCGGCACCGCGGCGCGGTCCACGAGCTCGAGCAGCGCCAGGGGCGCGCCGTCGCCGCGGCGGACGCCGGCATGGAGGATGCGCGTGTAGCCGCCGTGGCGGTCGGCGAAGCGCGGGGCGACCGTGTCGAAGATCGTCGCGACCACCTTGGGGTCGGGCACCAGCGCCAGCACCTGGCGCCGCGCGTGGAGGTTCTCGCGCTTCGCGAGCGAGACCACGTGGTCCGCGAGGCCGCGCACGGCCTTGGCCTTGGCCATCGTCGTCGTGATCCGCTCGTGACGGAAGAGCGCGACGAGCAGATTCCGGAAGAGGGCCCACCGGTGCTGCGTGACCCGTCCGAGCTTGTATCCGGCCCGTCCGTGCTTCATCGAACTCCTCCGGCGCCCATCATTGCAGGCTTCGGCTCGCCGCCGTGACGGCGGCTCACCTCACACCCCCCAATCCTCGAGTTCGGCTCGCCGCCGTGACGGCGGCTCACCTCACACCACCACGCCCCAACGCGCCGAGCACGTTCGGGTCGATACGCATGCCCAGGGACAGCCCCAGAGTCGTCAGTGCCGCCTTGATCTCGTCGATCGATTTCTCACCCAGGTTCTTCACCTGCTCGAGATCGAGGTCGCTCTTCTGGACGAGGTCTACGACCAGGTGCAGGTCGGCGCCCTTGAGCGCGTTGATGGCGCGCGCCGGCAGCGCCAGCTCCTCGAGCGGCTTGCCCAGCGCCTCGCGCAGGTACGGCTCGCCCGCCGCGTCGGCAGCCTCGGCATCCTCTTCGACGGGGGCCGAGGAGAGCGGGGCGAAGTGGTCGCGGAGATAGGCCGACGCGCGGGTGAGCACGTCGTCCGGACTCACGACCCCGTTGGTCCAGATCTCCAGAACGAGCTTCTCGTAGTCGGTGATCTTGCCCAGCCGCGACATCTCCACGCTGTACGACACTCGCGTGATCGGCGAGTAGGCGGCGTCGAGGGCGATGGCGCCGGCCGGAATCCCGCCCGTCGTGCGGTCGATCGCCTCGTAGCCTCGGCCGATGCCGACGCCGATATCCATCGCGACCTTCGCCCCGGCCTGGACCGTGAAGAGATGGATCCCCGAGTTGACGATCTCGACACCCGTCTCGGGCACGTCCTCGCCCGTCACGACCTTCGGGCCGGTCACCTCGAGCCGCAGCACGCGCGGCTCGTCGGCCGGCACCTGGACGGCGAGCTTCTTGAGATTCAGGAGCACGTCGACGGTGCCCTCCGTGACGCCGGGGATCGGCTCGTCGGCACTCCGGACTCCGTCGATCTTCACCCAGGCCACGGCCGCCCCGGGAACGATGGAGAGCAGCGTCCGCCTCAGTGAGTTGCCCACCGTGAGCGCGTAGCCCTTCTCGAACGGCTCGGCCACGAGCCGCCCGTAAGCGTCGCTTAGGATCTCCCACTCCACCTTCTTCGGCTTCTGGAACGGAATGCGTGGCATCGCGCCTCTCTTCTACTTGCGGTACAGCTCGACGATCAGCTGTTCCGACACGGGAATCTGGATGTCCTCGCGAAGGGGCAGGCCGCGCACGACGCCCCGCCGCTCGTTCGGGTCCACCTCGAGCCACTGCGGCACCTGTCCGCGCCCGGCGTTGACGTTGTCGTCCACGCGCGGCGCCAGCTTCGAGGTCGGCCGCAGCTGGACGACGTCGCCGACCTTGACGAGGAACGACGGCACCGAAGCCTTGCGCCCGTTGACCTGGAAGTGCCCGTGCGCGACCATCTGCCGCGACTCACGCCGCGAGGCGGCGAATCCGAGGCGGTGCACGACGTTGTCGAGACGCAGCTCGAGGAGGCGGAGCAGGTTCTCGCCCGTCACACCCCTTTCGCGCTCGGCCCACTCGAAGTAGCGCCGGAATTGCGTCTCGAGGACGCCGTAGATGCGCTTGGCCTTCTGCTTCTCGCGTAGCTGGATGCCGTAGGGCGTCAGCTTGCCCCGGTTGAGGCCGTGCTGCCCGGGTGGATAGTTACGCCGCTCGATCGCGCACTTGTCGGTGAAGCAGCGCGCGCCCTTCAGGAAGAGCTTGATGCCCTCCCGCCGGCACAGCCGGCACTTCGCGTCATTGTATCGAGCCATCCCCGCCCCCTACACCCGGCGCCGCTTGGGCGGCCGGCACCCGTCGTGCGGAATCGGGGTGACGTCGCGAATCGCCGTGACCTCGAGCCCCGTGGCCTGCAGCGAGCGGATGGCGGCCTCGCGGCCCGCCCCCGGACCTCGCACGAAGACCTCGACGGATTTCAACCCGTACTCCATCGCCTTGCGCGCGGCGTTCTCCGCCGCCGTCTGGGCGGCGAACGGCGTGGACTTCCGCGAGCCGCGGAACCCGGCGCTGCCGGCACTCGACCACGACACGACGTTGCCCGTGCGGTCCGTGAGCGTCACGATCGTGTTGTTGAACGTCGCCTGGATGTGCGCGATTCCGGTGCGGACCTCGCGCCGCTCGCGCTTCTTTCCGCCCTTCTTCCGTGGTGCGGGCTTCGCTTGCGTCTCTTCGGCCATTCGTTATGCTCCTGCCTTCTTGGGCGCCGCCGGCGCGGCCGCGGCCGGAGCCGGGGCCGCCGTCGCCGTCGCCGTCGGCTTCTTCTTCACCATGACGCCCTTGCTCCGTCCCTTGCGGGTGCGCGCGTTGGTGTGCGTGCGCTGGCCCCGCACGGGCAGTCCCTTGCGGTGCCGGATGCCGCGGTACGCGGCGATGTCCATGAGGCGCTTCACGTTGAGGGACACCTCGCGACGGAGGTCGCCCTCGACCTTGAGCTCGCGCTCGATGATGTCGCGCACGCGCGCCGTCTCGTCCTCGCTCCACGCCTTGACCCGCTTGTTCGGGTCGATGGACGCCTGAGCCAGGATGCGCCGCGCGGTCGAGTTCCCGATGCCGTAGATGTACGTGACCGCGATCTCGCCCCGCTTGTCGCGGGGCAGGTCGACTCCCGCCACTCGTGCCATGACCGTCTACCTCCTTACTACTCAGGCTTGCCTCGGCCGTCGACCGGCCTGCGGCGTCGCACTGCCATCCTCAGGCTCGCCTCGGCCGTCGACCGGCCTGCGGCGTCGCACTGCCATCACCCTTGCCGCTGCTTGTGCCGCGGGTTCTTGCAGATGATCCGCGTCACGCCGTGGCGCTTCACGATCTTGCAGTGCTCGCACCGGACCTTCACGGACGGCTTCACCTTCATTCGGTCCCCTTCACAGGCTCGCCTCGGCCGTCGAACGGCCTGCGGCTCGCACAGCCATCCCCTACTTGAACCTGTATGTGATGCGGCCCCGGGTCAGGTCGTACGGCGAGAGCTCGACCTTCACGCGGTCGCCCGGCAGGATGCGGATGAAGTTCATGCGCATCTTGCCGCTGACGTGCGCCAGAACCCGGTGGCCGTTCTCCAGCTCGACCCGGAACATCGCGTTCGGCAGCGGCTCCACGACTGTCCCCTCGACCTCGATCGCGTCTTCCTTCGGCATGCTCCCGCTCTCAGGCCGCCCGTGTCGCGCGACCGGTCTTGCTGGTGAGGACCTCGGGCTCCCCGTCCGTGATCGCGATCGTGTGCTCGAAGTGCGCCGCGAGGCTGCCGTCCTTGGTCACGGCGGTCCAGCCGTCGTCGAGGATGCGCACCTCGCAGCTTCCCATCGTCACCATCGGCTCGATGGCGAGCACCATACCCGTCCGCAGCAGGGGGCCCCGGCCCGGGTCGCCGAAGTTCGGCACCTGGGGCTCCTCGTGCAGCGCCCGGCCGATGCCGTGCCCCACGAACGCGCGCACCACCGAGAACCCGCGCGCCTCGACGTGCGTCTGCACCGCGTGCGACACGTCGGACAGCCGCCGGCCCGTCCGGCACTCGACGACGGCCCGCTCGAGACTCTCGCGCGTCACGTCCAGCAGACGCCGCACCTCCGGCCCGACCTCGCCCACGGGCAGCGTCAGCGCGCAGTCGGCGTAGTACCCCTCCACGATGCAGCCGAGGTCGAGACCGACGATGTCACCGTCCTTGAGCCACCGCTGCGCGGACGGAATCCCGTGCACGACCTCCTCGTTGATCGACACGCAGACGGTCGCCGGGAATCCCCGATAGCCCTTGAAGGCCGGCTTGGCGCCGCGCGAGGCGATGAAGGACTCGACGTCCTCGTCGATCTCGAGCGTCGTGAGCCCCGCCTTCACGCCCGCGCACAGCCGGTCGATGACGTCGGCGAGGATGTGCCCCGCCTCGCGCATGAAGCCGATCTCGCGCGCCGACTTGAGCTCGATCACTGCGCCACCCTCTTCGTCGCGCGACGGATCGCCTCGCGGACCTCGTCCATCCCGCCCTCGCCGTGCACCGTCGCCAGCAGCCCGCGCCCCTGATAGTGGTCGAGCAGCGGCAAGGTCTGGCGGGCGTAGACCGCGAGTCGGTTGCGCACGGTCGCCTCGCTGTCGTCCTCGCGCTGGTGCAGGGCGCCGCCGCACTGGTCGCAGACGCCCTCGCGCCTGGGCGGCGCCGAGACCACGTGGTAGGTGGCCTGGCACTTGCGGCACACGCGCCGTCCGGTGAGGCGGCGCAGCAGCTCGGGCTCCGAGACCTCGAAGTAGACGACCGCGTCCAGCGTCTGCCCGAGGTTCTTCAGCAGCCGGTCGAGCCCCTCGGCCTGCGCGATCGTGCGGGGGAAGCCGTCGAGGATGAACCCGCGCTTGGCATCGGCCTCCCGGAGCCGCTCCGCGATGAGGCCGATGATCACGGCGTCCGACACCAGCTGGCCGCGGTCCATGAGCCCCTTGGCGTCGCGGCCGAGCATCGTGTTGCCCTGCACCGCCTGGCGCAGCATGTCGCCCGTCGCGATCTGCGGGATCTCCCACTCGCGCGCGAGCTCGCGCGCCTGGGTGCCCTTTCCCGCGCCGGGAGGTCCGAGAAAGACCAGCCGCATCTCAGGTCCTCGAGAACGCGCCGGAGCGCGTCCGCGACCGCTTCAGGAACCCCTCGTAATTGCGCATGAGCAGGTGCGACTCCATCTGCCGGACGGTGTCGAGCGCCACGCCGACGACGATCAAGAGGCTCGTGCCGCCGAAGTAGAAGGGCACGTTGACCCACCGGATCAGGAGATCCGGCAGCACGGAGATCAGCGCCAGGAAGACCGCGCCGGGCAGGGTGATCCGCGTCAGCGTCGCGTCGATGTATTCGGCGGTCTTCTTGCCGGGGCGCACGCCCGGGATGAAGCCGCCGTACTTCTTCATGTTGTCGGCGAGGTCGATCGGGTTGAAGACGATCGCCGTGTAGAAGTAGGTGAAGAAGATGATGAGGCCGCAGTAGAGGAGCGTGTACATCGCGTGCCCGGGCGACAACGCGTCCGCGACCTGCTGCAGCCACGGGTGACCCGCGAACCGGGCGACGGTCGCGGGGAAGAGGATCAGCGACGACGCGAAGATCACCGGGATGACCCCCGCCGTGTTGATCCGGAGCGGAATGTGCGTGGACTGCCCACCGTACACGCGCCGCCCCACGACGCGCTTGGCGTACTGCACGGGAATCTTCCGCTGGCCCTCCTGCATGAGCACGACGGCCGCGGTCACCCCCACCATGAGGAACACGATGGCGCCGAAGACGAACAGCTTCAGCTCGCCGGTGGAGATGAGGGTATAGGACGCGGCGATCGCCGAGGGCAGCCGCACGACGATGCCGGCCATGATGATCAGCGAGATTCCGTTGCCGATGCCCTTCTCCGAGATCTGCTCGCCGATCCACATGATCAGCGCCGTGCCCGCGGTGAGCGTGATCATCACGAGCAGCCGGAAGCCCCAGCCCGGCGTCGGGACGATCGAGACGCCCGTCGGCGCGCGCATCCCCTCGAGCCCGTACGCGATGCCCAGCGACTGCACCACCGAGAGGACGATCGTGCTGTAGCGAGTGTACTGCGTGATCTTCTTGCGGCCCGCCTCGCCCTCCTTCGCGAGCCGTTCGAGGGCGGGAATCACGACCGTGAGCAGCTGCAGAATGATCGAGGCGGAGATGTACGGCATGATGCCGAGCGCGAAGATCGACAACCGCCGGAGATTGCCGCCCGAGAAGAGGTCGACCATCCCGAGCAGCGTGCCCTGGACCTGGTCGAAGAACTGGCCGAGCGCGTGGCCGTCGATCCCGGGCGTCGGCACGTGGGCGCCGACGCGATAGGCGACGAGCAGCACCGCCGTCATGATGATGCGGCGCTTCAGCTCGGGGATCTTGAAGACGTTCTCGAAGCTCCGGAGACTCTCGATCACGCGGACAGCACCTCGACGCGGCCGCCCTTGGCCTCGATCTTCTGCCGCGCGGACCCGCTGACCGCGTGCGCCTTGACCGTGAGCGCCTGCGACACGTCCCCCTCGCCCAGGATCTTGACCGCCGACCGGTCCCGCCTCTTGATGAGGCCCACCTGGACCAGGCTCTCGGGGTCGACGACACTACCCGCGGCAAAACCGCCGAGCGACTTGAGGTTGACGACCGCGTAACCCGTCCTGCCGCCGTGCGGCACGAAGCCGCGCTTGGGCAGACGTCGGTAGAGGGGCATCTGGCCGCCCTCGAAGCCGCCGCCCTTGCCACCGCCCGAGCGGGCGTTCTGGCCCTTGTGGCCCTTGCCCGCGGTCTTGCCATGGCCGGAGCCGGGGCCGCGGCCGACGCGCTTGCGTCGCTTCGTGGCGCCGGGCGCCGGGCGGAGCTCGTCAAGCCTCATCGCGCACCTCGAGGACGTGCTCCACCCGGGCGATCATCCCGCGGATCGTCGCGTTGTCGTCGTGCGTCACCTGCTGACGCTGGTGGCGCAGCCCCAGCGCCTTGACCGTCGCCTCCTGCTTGGGGCTGAGACCAATGATGGACTTCGTGAGCGTAATCCTAAGCCTCCGGCTTGGCACCCGCCGCCTCCTCCGTCCCACTGCCGTCCGCCCGGCGCCGCGCGGCGTGCAGGTCCAGCACACGCTTGATCCGCCGGAGCGCGTCGATCGTCGCCTTGAGCACGTTGTGGGGGTTGTTCGTCCCCAGCGTCTTCGTGAGGATGTCCTGCACGCCGGCCGCCTCGAGCACGGGCCGCACGGCCCCGCCCGCGATGACGCCGGTACCGGGCACCGCGGGCTTGAGGAACACGCGTCCGGCGCCGAAGTGCCCGATGATCTCGCACGGGATCGTCGTGTCGCGCAGCGGCACGAAGATGAGGTCCTTCTTCGCGCGCTCGACTCCCTTTCGGATCGCCTCGGGAACCTCGTGGGCCTTGCCGAGCCCCACACCGACGTGGCCGCGTCCGTCGCCGACGACGACCAGCGCCGTGAACGAGAAGCGCCGGCCCCCCTTGACGACCTTGGCCACGCGGTTGATGGACACCACCCGGTCGTTCAACTCGAGCACGCTCGGATCGATCTTCGTTTCCGCCACTAGGTCTCTCTTCCCTCTCTCAGGCTCGCCTCGGGCGTCGAACACCCTGCGGCTCGCACAGCCATTCTCAGGCTCGCCTCGGACGGGCCTGCCTGCGGCAAGGCCGGACGCCCTGCGGCTCGCACAGCCACTGCTTAGAACACCAGACCGCCGGCGCGCGCCGCGTCCGCCAGGGCCTTCACCCGGCCGTGGTATTTGTAGCCGCCCCGGTCGAAGACGATCCGCTCGATCCCGGACGCCCTCGCCTTCTGCGCCAGGAGCTCGCCGACCGCCTTCGCGGCGCTCACGTTGCCGCCGGTGCGGTGCGTCGCCAGGAACGCCTTGGAGCGGCTGTCGATGGCCACGAGCGTCCGCCCCGTCTCGTCGTCCACGAGCTGGGCGTAGATGTGGTTCAGGCTGCGGAACACCGCCAGCCGCGGCCGCTCGGCCGAGCCGCGCACCCACCGCCGCAGCCTCCGGTGTCGCTCGTCCCGCGGGCTCCGTCGATCGCGCGTGATCATTTCGTCGCCGCCGCTCCGGCCTTCTTGCCGACCTTCTTGCGGACGATCTCGCCCGAGTACCGCACGCCCTTGCCCTTGTAGGGATCCGGCTTGCGAAGCGCGCGCAGCTTGGCCGCCGTCTGCCCGAGCACGGCCTTGTCGGGTCCGCGCAGCGTGATCGCCGTCTGCTTGTCGATCTCCGCCGTCACGCCGTCCGGCAGCGCGAACACCACCGGGTGCGAGTAGCCGAGCGCGAGCTGAATCGCCTTGCCCTGCATCTGGGCGCGGTACCCGATGCCGACGATCTCGAGCTTGCGTTCGAACCCGTCCTTGACCCCACTCACCATGTTGGCGACGAGCGCGCGGGTGAGCCCGTGCAGCGCGCGGACGTGCCGGTCGTCACCGGCACGCTCGATGACGACGCGACCGTCGGCGATCTTTGCGCTGAGCCCGGACGGCACCGTATGGGCGAGCTTGCCCTTCGGGCCCTCCGCCCGGACGGTGGCGCCCTCGATCTGGACCTTCACGCCCTGCGGGATGACGACGGGTTGTTTGCCGATTCGTGACATGCTCAGCCCCTCACCACACGTACGCCAGGACTTCGCCGCCGACCTTCTGCTTGCGAGCGTCGCGGTCGGTGACGACCCCGCGCGAGGTCGAGACGATCGCAACCCCCATGCCCGCGAGGATGGACGGGATCTTGTCGTGGGTCACGTAAATGCGGCGTCCCGGCGTGGAGACGCGCACGAGCCCTGTGATCATCTTCTCGTTGGCCGGCCCGTACTTGAGGTACACGCGCAGCATCGACTGCTTGTCGTCCTCGAGCACGCGGAAGTTCTTGATGAACCCCTCTTCCTTGAGCAGCTCCGCGATACGGACCTTGAGCCGGGACGACGGAATGTCCACCTTCTCGTGCTCCGCCCGGCTCGCGTTGCGGATGCGGGTCAGCAGGTCGGCGATTGGGTCGCTGCGCATCGCTACCAGCTCGCCTTCACGATGCCGGGGACCTCGCCCTTCAGGGCGAGCTCCCGGAAGCACAGGCGGCACATCTCGAACTTCCGGATGTAGGCGCGCGGCCGCCCGCACAACTTGCAGCGGTGGTACGCCCGCGTCGAGAACTTCGCCGGTCTCTGCGACTTCATGATCAGCGCGGTCTTCGCCATTACGTCTGCTCCCTGAACGGCATGCCGAGGTGCGTAAGCAAGGCCCGGGCCTCTTCGTCGGTGCGGGCGGTGGTCACGATGACGATGTCCATGCCGCGGACTTTGTCGATCTTGTCGTAGACGATCTCCGGGAAGATGAGCTGCTCGCTCAGCCCGAGCGCGTAGTTGCCGCGCCCGTCGAAACCGCGCGGCGGCACGCCCTTGAAATCGCGCACGCGTGGCAGCGTGACGTTGACGAGCCGGTCGAAGAACTCGTACATGCGCGCAGCGCGCATCGTGACCTTGGCGCCGATGGGCACGCCCTCGCGCAGCTTGAAGTTGGCGATGGCCTTGCGCGCGCGTGTGACGATCGGCTTCTGCCCGGTGATCGCGCGGAGGTCGGCGGTGGCGAAGTCCATGACTTTCGCGTTCTCCCGCCCCTCGCCGACGCCCATGTTGATGACGATCTTGTGGAGGCGCGGAACCTCGAAGACGTTCGCGTAGCCGCGCTCCTTCATCAGGGCGGGGACGACCGTCTTCACGAAGCGGTCCCGGAGGCGCGCCGGAACCTTGCCCGTGCCCTTCGGGCGTGTCTTCGCGACCGGCGCCGCCTCGGGCGCGGCCTTCTCGCCCTTCTTCGGCTGGGGCGCCTTGCCGCCCGGCGCCTTCGGCGCCTGGCGCTTCGCTTCCGGCGTGTCCGCTGGTTTGGCCATGGCTCTCAACCCTTGTCGATCGACTCGCCGCAGCGCCGGCAGACGCGGACGCGGCGCTCGTCGGCCAGCAGCTTGACGCCCGTTCGCGACGGCTTGTCGCAGCGCGGGCAGATCACCAGCACGTTGGAGAGCGCCAGCGCCCCCTCGCGCTCGATGATGCCGCCCTGACGCAGCTTCTGCGTCGGCCGCTGGTGCTTCTTGATCATGTTGACGTGCTCGACGATGACGCGCCCCTTGTCGCGCAGCACGCGCAGGACCTTGCCGCGCTTGCCGCGCTCGCGGCCCGTGATGACACCGACGGTGTCGCCTCGACGGACGTGGATGGATTCCATCAGATGACCTCGGGCGCGAGCGAGATGATCTTGGTGAACTGTCGCTCGCGGAGCTCGCGCGCCACCGGCCCGAAGATCCGCGTGCCCACGGGGTTCTCGTCCGGCTTGATCAGCACAACGGCGTTCCGGTCGAACCGGATGTAGGAGCCGTCCTTGCGGCGGACCTCCTTCACCGTGCGGACCACCACCGCGCGGGCGACCTCGCCCTTCTTGACCGTGCCGTCCGGCACCGCTTCCTTGACGGCGACGATCACCGTGTCGCCCAGCGAGGCATAGCGCTTGTTGGCGCCGCCCATGACCCGGATGCACTGCACCTTGCGGGCACCCGAATTGTCGGCGACGTCGAGCATCGTGCGGGGCTGGATCATCGCTCAGGACACCCGGCTCAGGACCTTGCGGATCCGCCAGCGCTTGTCCTTCGACAGCGGACGCGTCTCCTCGATGAGAACCCGGTCGCCGACCCGGCTCTCGTTGTTCTCGTCGTGGGCCTTGAGCTTCTTCGACACGCGCACGACGCGCTCGTAGCGCGGGTGCCGGAAGACCCGCTCGATCCGCACCACGCGCGTTTTCTGCATGGCGTCGCTCACGACCACGCCCTCCCGGCTCTTTCGCTCGCCCACGGCCTATCCCTTCCTCGTCGTCGGCTGCGCGCGCTCGCGCAGGATCGTCTGGATGCGGGCCACGTCACGACGCACCTGGCCGACGCGCGAGGGGTTCTTCGCCACGCCCATCGCCAGCTGGAAACGGAGCTTGTAGATCTCGTCGGAGAGTCCGCGCATCTCTTCCCGCAGCTCGTCGTCCGACTTTTCCCGCCACTTCTCCGGCTTCATCGTGCGCTCCTCACTCAGGCTCGTCTCGGCCGTCGAACGGCCTGCGACTGCACACTACAGGCTCCGCGTACGCGTCACGAACTTCGTCGCGATGCCGATCTTCTGGGCGGCCGTCCGGAACGCCTCGCGGGCAATGTCCACCGTGACGCCCTCCATCTCGTAGATGATCCGACCGGGCTTGATCACGGCGACCCACTCCTCGGGGTTGCCCTTGCCCTTGCCCATCCGGGTCTCCGCCGGCTTCTTCGTCACGGGCTTGTCCGGGAAGACCCGGATCCACACCTTGCCGCCGCGCTTGAGGCTGCGCGTCAACGCCACGCGGGCCGCCTCGAGTTGGCGGTTGGTGAGCCAGCCCGGCTCGAGCGCCTTCAGCCCGTATTCGCCGAATGCGAGCGTCGAGCCGCGCTGCGCGATCCCGCCCATCCGGCCGCGCTGGGCCTTGCGGTACTTCACGCGCTTGGGCATCAGCATGCGGGGCTCCTACGCCTCCGCGGCGGTGGGCTTCGCGAGGACCTCGCCCTTGAAGATCCAGACCTTCACGCCGACCGTGCCCGCCGTGGTGTGCGCCGTCGCCAAACCGTAGTCGATGTCGGCGCGGATCGTGTGCAGCGGCACGCGCCCGTCGCGATACCACTCCCGGCGCGCGATCTCCGATCCGCCGAGCCGTCCCGCGCAGGCGATGCGGATGCCGTCGGCGCCGAGCCGGAGCGCGGAGGTGACCGCCTTCTTCATCGCGCGTCGGAACGCCACGCGCTTCTGGAGCTGGAGCGCGACGTTCTCGGCGACCAGCTGCGCGTCGAGCTCCGGGTGGATGACCTCCTCGATGTTGAGGTAGACCTCCTTGCCCGTGCGCAGCTGGAGCTCGTTCTTGAGCTTCTCGACCTCCGAGCCCTTGCGGCCGATGATGATGCCCGGCCGCGCGGTGTAGATTGTGATCCGCGCGCGGTTGGCCGAACGCTCGATGTCGATGCGCGAGATCCCCGCGTGGTACAGCTGGTCCTTGATGAAGCGGCGGATCTTCACGTCCTCGTGCAGGAGCGCCGCGTAGTTCTTGGTCGCGAACCACCGCGAGCTCCACGTCCGGGTGGAGCCGAGACGAAAGCCGATCGGGTGCGTCTTCTGGCCCATCGCCTATTTCTTCTCCCTGGGCTTCGCGGCGGGCTTCTTCGCCGGGGCCTTTGCCCCCGCCGCCCCCGTCTTGCCCCTGCCCTGGTCGGCCTGTCCGGTCGTCTCGCCCGTCGCGGCCGGCGCCGTGGGCCGCGGCGCGGCCGCCCCGCGCCGC
>JBOHQB010000094.1:0-13098 GCA_050731995.1 Candidatus Rokuibacteriota bacterium | reverse complement strand
TCGGTCTCGAGCGTGAACTCGCTGGCGGGGACCGGGCGGAAGTCGAGCCGTCCTCCCTCGCGCACCATGTCCACCTTGACGGCTTCGAGCGCGCGCACACGTCCCGACGCGTCGCCGAGAAAGCGCTGCGTGGACACCGCGTAGACCCGCTCGCCGCCCTCCTCGTGGGCGGAGGAGACGCGAAAGATGTTCGGCCACTGGGGCCAGGGGTTGTCGGGCGCGCGGCTGTCGGGCGGCCGGGGCAGCAGCTCGAACTGGTGCACGCTCCGCGCGCCCTGGCGATGCACGGTGCCGAGGCAGTCGGCGCCGGTGTCGCCGCCGCCCATGATCACGACCCGCCGATCGCGAGCGGTGATGAACTCGCCGTCGGGGATCGTGTCGCCCTCGCAGCGCATGTTCTGCAGCGGCAGGTAGTCCATCGCGAAGTGGATGCCTTGGAGCTCCCGGCCCGGCACCGGCAGGTCGCGCGGCTGGCAGGCGCCCCCGGCGAGCACGATCGCGTCGAAGTCGCGCCGCAGATCGCTCACGGGAAGGTTCACGCCGACGTGAGCGCCGGTCTGGAAGACGACCCCTTCCTTCTCCATGATCCTGAGGCGCCGGTCCACGAAGCGCTTCTCCATCTTGAACTCCGGGATGCCGTAGCGGAGCAGGCCGCCGATCCGGTCGGCGCGCTCGAAGACGATCACCGAGTGGCCCGCCCGGTTCAGCTGCTGCGCGCACGCGAGCCCCGCGGGGCCGGAGCCGACGACCGCGACGCGCTTGCCCGTGCGCCGGGCCGGCGGCTCGGGACCGACCCAGCCCTTCTCGAAGGCGCGCTCGATGATCGTCTCCTCGATGGCTTTGATCGTGACCGGGTCGTCGTTGATCTCGAGCACGCACGAGCCCTCGCACGGGGCCGGGCAGAGCCGGCCGGTCCACTCGGGGAAATTGTTCGTCGCGTGCAGCCGGTCGATCGCGTCGCGCCAGCGATCTTTGTAGACGAGGTCGTTCCAGTCCGGGATGATGTTACCGAGCGGGCAGCCCTGGTGACAGAACGGAATGCCGCAGTCCATGCAACGGGCGGCCTGCTTCTTGAGCTCCGGCTCGGGAAAGGGGAGGTAGACCTCCTTCCAGTCCCGCACCCGCTCCTCGACCGGCCGCGTCGGCCACTTCTTGCGCTGGATCTCGAGGAAGCCGGTGACCTTACCCACTCGTGGCCCCGACGAGCTCGGCGAAGGTCGGGTCGCGTCCCTCCGCGCGCGCCCGCGCCTCGGCGGCGAGCACGCGCTTGTAGTCCTTGGGCATGATCTTGACGAACTTCGGCTGCGCCGCGATCCAATCCCCGAGAATCCTCGCCGCGTACGTCGAGCCGGTGGCGTCGACGTGGCGCCCGATCAGGTCGCGCACGAGCGCGATGTCGTCCGCGCCGTCGAGCGACTCGAGGTCGACCATCCCAAGGTTGCAGCGGCTTCTGAAGTCGCCGTCGAGATCGAGGACGTAGGCGACCCCGCCCGACATGCCGGCGGCGAAGTTGCGGCCGGTCGGCCCGAGCACGACGACGCGGCCGCCCGTCATGTACTCGCACCCATGGTCGCCGATCCCTTCGACGACGGTGTGGGCGCCGCTGTTCCGCACGGCGAAGCGCTCGCCGGCGACCCCGCGCACGAAGGCCTCGCCGCTGGTCGCGCCGTAGAGCGCGACGTTACCGATCACGATGTTCTCCTCCGCCGCGAACGTCGAAGCCTTGGGCGGGAAGACGCTCAGCCGGCCGCCCGACAGCCCTTTGCCCCAGTAGTCGTTCGCATCGCCTTCGAGGGTGAGCGTGATCCCGCGCGGCACGAAGGCGCCGAACGATTGTCCGGCCGACCCGCTGAAGTGGATCCGGATCGTGTCGGGCGGGAGCCCGTCACCACCCCAGCGTCGCGTCACCTCGTAGCCGAGCGTTGTGCCCGTCGTGCGGTTCACGTTGCGGATCGGCAGCCGGAGCTCGACCGGCCTCTGGTGCTCGATCGCCTCCCGGCAGGCGGGGATGAGCGTGGTCTGGTCCAGCGAGCGTTCGAGACCGTGATCCTGTGGTCGGACGCGATGCCGTGCGACCTCGGGCGGCATGTCGGCCTGGTAGAGGATCGCCGAGAGATCGATGCCCTTGGCCTTCCAGTGGTCGAGCGCCGGCCGGAAGTCGATCCGGTCCACGCGCCCGATCATCTCGTCCAGCGTCCGGAAGCCCAGGCGAGCCATCTCCTCGCGGACCTCGGCGGCGAGGAAGCGGAAGAAGTTCACCACGTGCTCGACCTGGCCGGCGAAGCGCTTGCGGAGCGTCGGGTCCTGGGTCGCGATGCCGACGGGGCAGGTGTTGAGGTGGCAGACGCGCATCATGATGCAGCCCAGCACGACGAGCGGCGCGGTCGAGAAGCCGTACTCCTCAGCGCCGAGCAGGGCCGCGATGACGACATCACGTCCCGTCTTCATCTGGCCGTCTACCTGGACGACGATGCGGTCGCGCAGCTTGTTGAGGACGAGCACCTGCTGCGTCTCGGCGAGGCCGAGCTCCCACGGGATCCCGCCGTGCTTGATCGAGGTCAGCGGCGAGGCGCCGGTGCCGCCATCGGGGCCGGAGATCAGCACGACGTCGGAGAAGGCCTTCGCGACGCCGGCCGCGACCGTGCCGACGCCGATCTCGGCGACGAGCTTGACGTGGACGCGCGCGAGGGGGTTCGCGTTCTTGAGATCGTGGATCAGCTGCTTGATGTCTTCGATCGAGTAGATGTCGTGGTGGGGAGGCGGAGAGATGAGTCCGACGCCGGGCGTCGCGAAGCGCACCTTCGCGATCCACGGGTAGACTTTGTGGCCGGGGAGCTGGCCGCCCTCGCCGGGCTTGGCGCCCTGCGCCATCTTGATCTGCAGATCCGTGCAGTTGACGAGGTACTCGCTCGTGACGCCGAAGCGACCGGAGGCGACCTGCTTGACGGCGCTGCGCCGCCAGTCGCCGTTCGGGTCGCGAGCGTAGCGCGCGGAGTCCTCGCCGCCCTCGCCCGTGTTCGACCGCCCGCCGAGGCGGTTCATCGCGATCGCGAGCGTCTCGTGGGCCTCCTGGCTGATCGAGCCGTAGGACATCGCGCCCGTCGCGAACCGCCGGACGATCGACTCGACCGGCTCCACCTCGCCGAGCGGCACGGGCGCGGCCGCGTCGTGGAGATCCATGAGACCGCGCAGCGTCGCCATCCGCCGGCTCTGGTCGTCGCAGATGCGCGAGTACTCCTTGAACGCCGCGTAGCTGCCGGAGCGCGCGGCGTGCTGGAGCCGCCCGATCATGTCGGGATTGACCATGTGGTGCTCGCCGTCGCGGCGCCACTGGTACTCGCCGCCCCAGTCCAGCTCGGCCCCGCCGACCGCCCGCTCGGGGAAGGCGTGGGCGTGGCGACGGCCCACCTCCTCGGCGATGACATCGAGACCGATGCCGCCCACGCGCGAGGCGGTGCCCGAGAAGTAGCGGTCGACCACGTCACGGTTGAGACCGATCGCCTCGAAGATCTGCGCGCCGCAGTAGCTCTGCAGCGTCGAGATCCCCATCTTCGCCATGACCTTGAGGATCCCCTTGTTCAGCGCCTTGACGTAGTTCTTCACCGCCTTCGCGTGGTCGACGTCGGTGAGGATCCGCTGATAGATCATGTCGTCGAGGGTCTCGAACGCGGTCCACGGATTGACGGCGCCCGCACCGTACCCGATCAGCAGGCACATGTGATGGACCTCGCGCGCGTCGCCGCTCTCGACCACGAGCCCGCAGCGCGTGCGCTCGCCCCGCCGGACCAGGTGGTGGTGTATCGTCGCCGTGGCGAGGAGGCTCGGGATCGCGGCGTGCCCGGCGTCGAGGCCGCGGTCCGACAGGATCAGCACGTTGCAGCCACGCGCGATGGCGTCGCTGGCGCTCTGCTGGAGCGCCGCCAGCGCCCGCTCGAGGCCCGGGGCGCCGTCGGCGACGGGGAAGAGCATCGGAAGGGTCGCCGACTTGAACCACGGGTGGTCGAGATGGCGGAGCTTGGCGAGCTCCTCGTTGCTCACGATGGGATCGGGCAGCACGATCTGGCGGCACGACTCCGGCTCCGGGCTGAGGAGGTTGCGCTCGGGCCCGACCGTGGACTCCATCGCCGTCACCAGCTCCTCGCGGATCTGGTCGAGCGGCGGGTTCGTCACCTGGGCGAAGAGCTGCTTGAAGTAGTCGTAGAGCGGCCGCGGCCGTTCCGAGAGCACGGCGAGCGCCGTGTCCGTCCCCATCGAGCCGATGGGCTCCTCCCCGTTCTTCGCCATCGGCGCCATGAGGATTCGGAGGTCCTCGTGCGTGTACCCGAAGGCGATCTGACGGGTGAGGACCGTCGCGTGATCGGACTCGGGCACGGCGTGTGCGGGCAGGGCCTCGATGGGGACGAGGTTGTCCGAGAGCCACTGCGCGTACGGGTGCTCGGCGGCGAGCCGCGCCTTGATCTCCTCGTCGTCGACGATCCGCCCCTGGGAGGTATCCACGAGGAAGATCCGCCCGGGCCGGAGGCGCCCCTTCAGCGCGACGTTCTCGGGCGGAATGTCGAGCACGCCGACCTCGGAGGCCATGATGACGCGGCCGTCCTTGGTCACGTAGTAACGCGACGGGCGGAGCCCGTTCCGGTCGAGGACGGCGCCGATGACCGTGCCGTCGGTGAAGGCGATGGACGCGGGGCCGTCCCACGGCTCCATCAGCGAGGCGTGGTACTCGTAGAACGCGCGACGAGCCGGGTCCATGGATTCGTGGTGCTGCCACGGCTCCGGGATCATCATGAGGACGGCGTGCGGCAGCGACCGCCCCGTCATCACGAGGAACTCGAGCACGTTGTCGAAGGTGGCCGTGTCGCTGAGGCCCTCGCGCGTCACGGGCAGGACCTTTCTCAGATCCTCGCCGAGCAGGCCGGAGCGGCACAGCGCCTCGCGCGCCCGCATCCAGTTGATGTTGCCGCGCAGCGTGTTGATCTCACCGTTGTGGGCGATGTAGCGGTACGGGTGCGCGAGCGGCCACGACGGGAACGTGTTCGTGCTGAAGCGCTGGTGGACGAGCGCCAGCGCGGACGCGACGTCCGGGTCCGTGATGTCTGGGTACATCGTCTCGATCTGGTCGGCCGAGAGCATGCCCTTGTAGATGAGCGTGTTCGACGACAGGCTCGGCAGGTACGCGAACTTGCTCTCCCGGATGTCGAGCGACTCCACCGCCTTCTCGAAGAGCTTGCGGATCACGTAGAGCTTCCGCTCGAAGGCGGGGTGGTCGCTGACCGACGCGCCCCGGCCGACGAAGACCTGCTTGATCGTCGGCTCGACGGACGTGGCCGTGGCGCCGAGCAGCCGGTCGTCGGTCGGGACGTCACGCCAGCCGAGGAGGCGCTGACCCTCCTCGTCCACGATCGAGTGGAGCAGGGCCCGGACGCGATCGGCCTGCGCGGGGTCCCGGGGGAGAAAGACGAGGCCACAGCCGTATTCGCCGACGGGGGGTAGCGCGATCCCGAGGCGGTCGCACTCGCGCCGCAGAAATTTGTCGGGCATCTGCAGCAGAATGCCGGCGCCGTCGCCCGTGTTGGGCTCGCACCCGCACGCGCCCCGGTGCAGGAGGTTCTTGAGGACAGAGAGCGCCTGCTCGACGATCGCGTGGGACTTCCGGCCCTGGATGTCGACGACGAAGCCTACGCCGCAGGCGTCGTGCTCGTGCCGGGGGTCATAGAGACCCTGGGCCGCGACCTGCCCGGCGTACAAGAGCGCCGGTTGCTCCTTCATTTTCCGTCCCCTTTGTGAATAGTTGCACGATGCTACCCGATGGCTCAGCATTAGTCATCATGGAAAAGTCGGATGATATGTATTATCTCGGCTTATGGAGTAAGGTAGGACCGTGCACCTCGAGACCCTCGCCCTCTACTGCGACGTGATCCGCCAGCGGTCCTTCTCCCGGGGTGCCGAGCAGTGCCATGTCTCGCAGTCGGCCGCCAGCCAGGCCGTTCAGCAGCTCGAGAGCGTCCTCGGCGTGGAGCTGATCGACCGGAGCAAGCGGCCGTTCGCCGTGACGCCGGAGGGGCAGGCCATCTACGAATCGGCCCGGGCGCTGCTCGAGCAGTGGGAGAAGGCCAAGACGGGGGTCGCGGCGGTGAAGGCGCGGGTCGGCGGCACGGTACGCGTGGCGGCCATCTACTCGGTCGGCCTGCACGACGTCAGCCGGCCGATGCAGCAGTTCATGTCGCTCTATCCGGCGGCCCGGGTCGAGCTCGAGTGCCTGCACCCGCACAAGGTCGTGGAGGCTGTCGTCAGCGGCGAGGCGGACCTCGGGCTCATGTCCTATCCGCCGTCGGATCGCGCGCTCACCGTGGTGCCCTTGCGGGAGGAGCCGATGGCGCTCGTGTGCCATCCCCATCACCGCTTGGCGCGGCGCCGCGCCGTCGGCCTGCGGGACCTCGCGGGGGAGGCGTTCGTGGCCTTCGACCCCGAGCTGACGATCCGGCGGGCGATCGATCGCGCGCTCCGGCAGGCCAACACGCGGGTGAACGTGGTGATGGAGTTCGACAACATCGAGACGATCAAGCAGGCGATCATCATCGCGGCCGGCGTGAGCGTCCTGCCCCGCCACACGGTCGCCAAGGAGGCGGGCATCGGCACGCTGGCCACCGTGCGGCTCGAGCCGGCCCTCGTGCGCCCGGTCGGGCTCATCCACCGCCGCAACAAGCCGCTGACGCCCACGGCCGCCCGCTTTCTCGAGATGCTCCGTAGCTCCGGGCCGGCCGAAGCGCTCGCCGCGCGCGCCTGAGCCGCCGGCGGTACCATGAGGGTCGGGCTTGGATCGGAGGCGCGCCTCGCCCGTCTTTACACAGCGTCGCCTCGCCTGCGGCTGCGGCTCCTACTGCCGGGCTGCGGCTCGCACGACCATCGGCTCGCCGGGAGGTGCGGTATGAGCGAGTTCGAGGACGCGGATCCCGCCGCGATCGAGGAAGAGCTCCAGGAGATCCGGGGGGCCCTCTTCAACGACACGATCGCGACTCTCACGCCCGCGGCACCCGTCTGCCTCCGGGAGACCGTGACCGTCCACGAGGCGATCGAACGGATGCTGGCGGAACGGCAGGCGGGAGTGCTGGTCGTGGACGGGGAGGGACGGCTCTCGGGCATCTTCACCGAGCGGGACGTCCTGACGCGGGTGGCCGGGCAGGGCCGCGACCCCCGGTCGACGCGCCTCGGGGACGTCATGACCCGGAACCCGGAGGCGCTCACCGTCCGGGACCGGATCGCCTACGCGATCCACTCGATGAGCGTGGCTGGCTACCGGACGATTCCGCTGGTAGACGCCGACCGTCGGCCGATCGGGGTCGTAACGGTGAGCGACATCGTCCGCTGGCTCGCCTCGCTATTTCCGGAGGCGGTGCTCAATCTGCCCCCGGGGGATACCCTGAAGCGGCCGGGTGAGATCGATGCCGGTTAGGTGGTCTAACCAGCGAAGAACCTTGCCCGGTTCGCCCGGCTTGGATAGAATCGCCGTGGTCCTGCCGAAGGGTCGGATAGCTCCATTCTCCGAGCGGAGCCCGGGAACGCCGGGGCGGTATGTCGGCGGTTGTGAAAATTACACAATGAAGATGAGGGGAGTGCGTCGATGAGTGAGAGTGCCGCGACCGCGACGCGGAAGATGCGGAAGGAGCTCGCTCGCGCGGTCATTCGCTTCGCCGGCGACTCCGGCGACGGCATGCAGCTCACCGGCGAACAATTCACGACGGAGTCGGCGTGGGCCGGCAACGACCTGGCCACGCTGCCGAACTTCCCCGCCGAGATCCGCGCGCCGGCCGGCACGCTGTTCGGCGTGTCCAGCTACCAGCTTCAGTTCGGGAGTCAGCGCGTCTACACGCCGGGCGATCGGCTCGACTGCCTGGTCGCGATGAACCCGGCGGCGCTCAAGGTGCACCTGAGCGACCTCAAGCCGGGCGGTCTCCTGATCGTCAACACGGCCGCCTTCGACAAGCGCAACCTCGACAAGGCCGGCTACCCCGGAAATCCGCTCGACGACCC
Source organism: Candidatus Rokuibacteriota bacterium (assembly GCA_050731995.1). Classification (GTDB taxonomy): domain Bacteria; phylum Methylomirabilota; class Methylomirabilia; order Rokubacteriales; family CSP1-6; genus JBOHQB01. The sequence continues at coordinate 5,070 of JBOHQB010000094.1, read as the reverse complement.
GGCGCTCGCCGAGCGCTACCGGCTGCACAACGTCGACATGACGGGTCTGACGCACCAGGCGATCAAGGACCTGGCGCTCGACACGAAGGAGAAGGACCGCACGAAGAACTTCTTCGCGCTCGGGCTCGTCTCCTGGATCTACACGCGGCCGCTCGAGCCGACGCTCGACTGGATCGGCAAGAAGTTCGCGAAGAGCGCGGACATCGCGGAGGCCAACCGCCGTGTGCTCAAGGCCGGGCACGCGTTCGGCGAGACGGCCGAGATCTTCTCCGAGCACTACACGGTCGAGCCGGCGGAGATGGCGCCCGGCGTGTATCGCGCCATGACGGGCAACCGCGCGCTCGCATGGGGGCTCCTCGCCGCGGCGGAGCGGTCGCAGGTGCCGATCGTCTACGGGGCGTATCCCATCACGCCGGCCTCGAGCGTGCTCGAGGAGCTCGCGATGCACAAGCGCTTCCGCGTGCGCACGATCCAGGCCGAGGACGAGATCGCCGCCGTGACGGCCGCGATCGGCGCGGCGTTCGGAGGCGCGATCGGCGTCACCTGCTCCAGCGGCCCGGGCATCGCGCTCAAGGGCGAGGGGATCGGACTCGCGGTGACGGCGGAGCTGCCGCTCGTGATCTTCAACATCCAGCGTGCCGGGCCGTCGACGGGCATGCCGACGAAGACCGAGCAGGCCGACCTGATGCAGGCGCTCTACGGCCGCAACAGCGAATCGCCCATCGTCGTGCTGGCGCCGGCGACGCCCGGCGACTGCTTCTACATCGCCTACGAGGCTGTCCGCCTCGCCGCCAAGTACATGGTCCCGGTGATGGTGCTGTCCGACGGATTTCTCGCCAACGGCTCGGAGCCGTGGCTCATTCCCGATCCGACGACGCTGCCGCCGCTCGAGATCCGCTTCCGGACCGAGCCCGAGGGGTTCTTCGCGTATCTGCGCGATCCGGCGACGCTCGCGCGACCGTGGGTGCGCCCGGGTACGCCCGGGCTCGAGCATCGGATCGGCGGCATCGAGAAGCAGGACGTCAGCGGCAACATCTCCTACGATCCGGACAATCACGACCACATGGTGCGGATGCGCGCGGAGAAGGTGCGGCGCGTGGCTCAGGAGATTCCGCCGACCTCGATCAACGGGCCGGCCACCGGCGACCTGCTGGTCGTCGGCTGGGGCGGCACGTACGGCTCGATCACGGCGGCCGTCGAGCGCGCGCAGCAGGCGGGGCTCTCCGTCGCCTCGATCCACCTGCGACACCTCAATCCGCTGCCGCCGGATCTCGGCCACATCCTGCGCGAGTACCGCAAAGTGCTGGTGCCGGAGATCAACTCGGGCCAGCTCGTGCGGGTGCTGCGCGCCGAATACCTCGTGGACGCCGTCGGCTTCAATCGGGTGCGCGGCCTGCCGCTGGCGAGCGAGGAGATCCTCGAAGCGATCACCCAACTCACCGGGAGCACGTCATGAGCGTTACGGGAGCGGGCGCCGCCGCCACGCCGAAGTACACCAAGAAAGACTTCGAGTCCGACCAGGACGTCCGCTGGTGCCCCGGCTGCGGGGACTACGCCATCCTCTCCGCCGTGCAGAAGACGATGCCCGACCTCGGGATTCCAAAAGAGAACATCGTGTTCGTCTCGGGCATCGGCTGCTCGAGCCGGTTCCCGTACTACATGAACACGTACGGGTTCCACACGATCCACGGCCGGGCGCCGGCGATCGCGACCGGGCTCAGGGTGGCGCGGCCGGATCTCAAGGTGTTCGTGGTCACGGGTGATGGCGACGGGCTCTCGATCGGCGGCAACCACATGCTGCACATCCTGCGCCGGAACGTAAATCTAACCATTCTCCTGTTCAACAACCGGATCTACGGATTGACGAAGGGGCAGTACTCGCCGACGAGCGAGCTCGGCAAGGTGACGAAATCGACGCCGATGGGCTCGGCCGATCGGCCCGTGAACCCGCTGTCGTTCGCGCTCGGCTGCGGGGCGACCTTCGTGGGCCGGAGCGTGGACCGGAACATCCAGCACATGGAGGAGATGCTCAAGCGCGCCGCCGCCCACCACGGGACCGCGTTCGTCGAGATCCTCCAGAACTGCAACGTGTACAACGACATGACGTGGAAGGTGATCTACGACAAGGAGTCGCGGCTGCAGTACGAGCTGCGCCTCGAGCACGGCAAGCCGCTCCTCTTCGGCCCGCCGGACGCCAAGAAGGCGCTGATCATGGACGGCGTCAGCCCCAAGATTCTGGACGCCAAGGACGCGCCGGAGCGCGCCCTCTGGATCCACGACGAGAAGAACCTCAACGCGGCCAAGCTGCTCGCCGATCTGTTCGCGCCCGAGTTCCCGGTGCCGATCGGCGTGCTGGCGGCCGTGGAGGCGCCGGTCTACGAGGACACGATCGTGGACCAGGAGCAGCGGATGATCTCGGAGCGCGGGCCCGGAGACATCGCGAAATTGCTCACGTCGGGAGATACCTGGAAGATCGAGTAGCGTCGGCCTCCAACACCCGCGTCGCGGTACACTCGCACTGGCCATGTCGCTGACTCCTGCCTTCGTCGCCGAGCTCGAGGAGATCGTCGGGCCGACGGGCATTGTCATCTCGGCCGAGGGCCGGATGACCTACGAGTGCGACATGCACACCTTCTACAAGGGCGCGCCGGACGTCGTCGTCCTGCCGACGCGCGCCGAAGAAGTCCAGGCGGTCGTGCGGCTCTGCCGTCGCGCGCGCGTGCCGGTCGTGCCGCGGGGCTCCGGCACGGGGCTCATCGGCGGTGCGATGGCCCCGCTGGGCGGCGTGATGGTCGGGCTCAACCGCATGAACCGGATCCTCGAGGTGGATCTGCCCAACCGTTGCGCGGTCGTCGAGCCCGGGCTCATCAACCTCTGGCTGACGCAGGCGGTGCAGGGGCGTGGATACTTCTTCGCGCCGGACCCGTCGAGCCAGATGGTCTCGTCCATCGGCGGCAACGTCGCGACCAACGCCGGCGGTCCGCACTGCCTCAAGTACGGGATCACGACCAACCACGTGCTCGGCCTGGAGCTCGTCACCGGCGCGGGCGAGCGCGTGCGCGTGGGCGGCAAGGTGGTCGACAAGCCCGGCTACGATCTCACCGGCGCCGCCGTGGGCTCGGAGGGAACGTTCGGCCTCGTGACGGCGGTCACGGTGCGCCTGCTGCACACGCCCGAGGCGGTCAAGACCGTGCTCGCCGCCTTCCGCACGCTCGTGGAAGCCTCCGAGGCCGTGTCCGCGATCATCGCCGCGGGCATGACACCCGCCGCGCTCGAGGTCCTCGACGAGGCGATCATCCGCGCGATCAACGCGGGCGTCGGCGCCGGCTACCCCGAGGATGCGGGCGCGGTGCTCCTGATCGAGCTCGACGGCCCGCGCGCGGAGGTCGAGGCGCAAGGGGAGCGCGCGGCCGGAATCTGCCGCGAGCGCGGCGCCTTGTCCGTCTCCGTCGCCCGCGACGAGGCCGAGCGCGCGCTCCTGTGGAAGGGACGGAAGGAGGCGGCGGGCGCGGTCGGGCGGCTCACCTCCGCGTACCTGCTGCAGGACGCCGTCGTGCCTCGCTCGCGCCTGCCGGAGATCATGCGCGAGGTCGTCGCGATCGGCCAACGCTACGGACTCCTGATCGCCAACGTGTTCCACGCCGGCGACGGCAACCTCCACCCGCTCATCTGCTACGACGATCGCGATCCCGATCAGCTCGCGCGCGCCAAGGAAGCGAACGACGCGCTGCTGCGCGCCTGCATCGCGCTCGGCGGGAGCGTCACGGGTGAGCACGGCGCCGGCCTCGACAAGGCGGCGAGCCTCCCGCTCCAGTACGGCCCAGCGGACCTGAATTTCATGTTCCGCCTCCGCCAAGTCTTCGATCCCGACGGGATCATGAACCCCAAGAAGCTCCTGCCCTCGCATCCGGCGTGCGGCGAAGGGTTCCGGCCCGCGCGCCCGACGCTGCCCGCGGGCACGTGGGTCTAGCGGTGCCCGCGTCCGCGCGCGCGTTGGGCGGCGCCCTCGCCGCGGCCGTGACCTCGGGGACGGTCAGCGACGACCCGGCGGCGCTGGCCGCGACGGCGGTGGACGGCCTCACCCCGCGCTGGGTCGCGCGACCCGGCAGCCTGGATGAGGCGGCGTGCGTGCTCGCGGTCGCCCACGACGCGGGCCTCGCCGTCGTCCCGCGCGGCGGCGGCTCCGCGCAGTCGCTGGGACACCCGCCGTCGCGGCTCGACGTCGTCCTGGACATGACCGGGCTCGACGGCGTCGTCGAGCACAGCCCCGACGACCTCACGCTCACGGTGCGCGCGGGCACGACCGCCGGCGCCCTCGCGGCGCACCTGGCCCCGCACCGGCAGTGGCTGCCGCTCGACCCGCCGGGCTGGAGCGGACGGAGCCTGGGCGGGCTCGCGGCGACGGCGGCGAGCGGACCGCTCCGCGCCCGGTACGGCGCGATGCGCGACCTGCTCCTCGGCGTGAGATTCATCCAGGCCGACGGCGTCGTCACGTGGGGCGGGGCCAAGGTCGTGAAGTCGGTGACGGGCTACGACGTGCCGAAGCTCATGGTCGGCGCGCTCGGTACGCTCGGCGTGCTCGGAGAGCTCACGCTGCGGCTGCACCCGGCGCCCACGTTCGAGGCCACGTTCCTGGTGCGCTTCGACGCGCCGGAGGCGGCGCTCGAGGTCGCGGCCCGGGCGCTGGACTCGACGCTCCAGCCGAGCCGCCTCGAGTACGCGGACGCGCGCACGCTGGTCGCATGCGGATTGCCGCGGGCCGCGGCGGGTCTGGTCGTTTCGATCGGCACCGCCGAGCCCGCCGTGCGCGCGCAACAGGCGGACTTCGCGGAGCTGGCCGCCCGGGCGCGCGGCGAGCTCCAGACGATGGGCGCGGGATTCTGGCGGACCTGGGACCGCGTCACGGCGGCGGGCAGCATCGTGCTGCGCGTGGCCACGCTGCCGGAGCGCCTCGCCGCGACACTCGCCGACGCCCGCGTGGCGGCGCCCGATGCTGCGACGACGGCGACGTGCGGCGCGGGGACCGCGCGTGTGGTCCTCGACGCGGGCGACGCGCGCGCCGTGGCCGCA
>JBOHQB010000093.1:0-15226 GCA_050731995.1 Candidatus Rokuibacteriota bacterium | reverse complement strand
GGTCTCGCGCGAGATCTCGCCGAGCGCGCCCGCCAGCTCGACGCCGGTGGGACCGCCGCCGATGACGACGGAGGTGAGGCGCGCGCGCTGTTCGGCGCCGTCGGGCTCGCGCTCGGCGGCCTCGTAGGCCAGGAGCACGCGGCGGCGGATCTCCAGCGCGTCTTCCAGCGTCTTGAGCCCCGGCGCCAACACCTCCCAGTCGTCGTGGCCGAAATACGAGTGGCTGGCCCCGGCGGCGAGGACGAGCGCGTCGTACGCGACTTCGCCGCGATCGAGCACGAGGCGGTGGTGCGCGAGACTCACCTCCGCGACCACGGCGCGCAGGACCGTGACGTTGGCGGCCGCTCTCAGGATCGACCGGAGCGGGGCGGCGATGTCGGAGGGGTTCAGCGCGGCCGTGGCCACCTGGTAGAGCAGGGGCTGGAAGAGGTGATGGTTACGCCGGTCGAGCAGCGTCACCCGCACGGGCCGGCCGGTGAGCGCCCGTGCCGCGTAGAGCCCGCCGAAGCCCCCGCCCACGATCACCACGTGCGGAAGGGCGACAAGTGGCGAGGCCATCAGGACACGGAGAAGGATAAAGGGGCAGGGGCGACAGAACGGCTGTTATCTATCGGACGCCGCCTCGGTCGCGACCCGCGTCGGCGCCAGCCCTGAACGGGAGCGACCCCTCATCCTGGGTCCCGATACAGATAGACCGTCGTCTTCCGCATGCCATACACGATACCCTACGGCTCGATGGAGCGACCCGCGAACGTGCGCGCGTACGGCCCGATCGCGTGCTACTACCTCGCCACGCCCATCTTCTTCCTGCTCGACGCGCTCTGGGGTGTCAACATCCGCGCCACCGCGCTGGACGATACGCCCATGCTCAAGTACCTCTACTACGCCCTCTGCCTGGCGTGCGGCGCGACGGCGACAGTCCGGCCGAGCCTGTCAGCCGTGGTCGGCATGGCCGAGAGCTCGGTGAACATCGTGCTGATCGTGCTCAGCGTCATGCTCCCCTACTTCCGGGTGCTCCGCAGCGTGGCCGAGGGCACGGACGTGCTGACGAATCCCTTCACTCCTTTTCTGTTCGTGAACTTTGCCCTGTCCGGAGTCGTGGGGCTCATGGCCTTCTACCGCCACCAGCGGGCCCTTCAGGGCTGGCACCGGGGGCCGCGGACTTAGGCTGCCGGCGTCGGCGGCGAGGAGAAAGGCCTCACTGCGCCGGCGGCCGGGACTCCCGAACCAGCGCCTGGCGTTCACGACGGCACGGTGAAGGATCTCGACAAGAATACTAGACTAGGCCCGTGATGACGTGGCTCGTCTACCTGCGCCCGTATCGGCTCCAGACCGCGCTGATCCTAATCGCGCTGTCGCTGGAGCTGGCGTTCTACGTGAGCCTGCCGCTCAGCTTTCGATTCATCATCGACCACGCCATCATTCCCCGGAACGGCCGCGTGTTGACGCTGATCCTCGGCGCGCTGGCCGGGCTGTTCGTGCTCGCCGCGCTGGCGGGCGTCGGCAAGGACTTCCTCCTGGCCCGTGTCGTCGCCCGCGTGCTGAACGATGTCCGTCTCGCGATGTTCGATCACCTGCAGCGGTTGTCGATGGCGTTCTACTCGCGCGCCTCGACCGGCGACCTCGTGGCCCGCTTCTCGACCGACCTCGGCACACTCGAGATCGCGCTGGCGAAGTCGCTTCCGACGCTCGTCTACGCCTGCCTCCAGGTGGTGATCAGCGTTGTCGTGCTGCTCTGGCTGAACACGCGGCTCGCCCTGATCACGCTGGCGGCGTTGCCCGTCTGCGTGCTGGGTCCGCGCCTGCTCGCGGCGCGCGCGACCGACGCCGCGTATCGGCGGAGGCTGGAGGAGGCGGCGGTCCTGTCGGCCGTGCAGGAGAACATCGGCGCCCACGCAGTAGTCCGCGCGTTCGGGCTCCAGGAGTCGAGGCGGGCCCGGCTCCGCGAGCGGCTCGACCGGCTCGCCGGCGTCGCCGCGCGCGCGAGCTACCTCGGTGCTCTGATCGGGAAGACGAGCGAGGTCGGCGTCAACCTTCTCCAGCTGCTCATCATCGGCTTCGGCGCGTGGCTCGTGTTCGGCGGGCGGCTCGAGCTCGGCGCGCTCTTCGCCTTCGTCGGGATCTTCGTGAATCTCGGATTGGCGATCTCCAACCTGTCGCAGACCGTGCCGCCGCTCCTGCAGGCGGCGGCCGGGATGCGTCGGATCGACGAGCTGCTCGCGGAGCCGATCGGCGTCCGCGACGCGCCGGACGCGGTGCCGGCGCCGCGCCTGGCGAAGGAGATCCGCCTCGACCGGGTGAGCTTCAGCTACGGCGGCGCGCCGCGCCACCTCGAGGACGTGTCCCTCAGCATTCCGGCGGGCCATTCGGTCGCGCTCGTGGGAGGCAGCGGATCGGGCAAGAGCACGATCCTGAGTCTGCTCACGCGGTTCTACGATCCGCAGGCGGGATCGGTGACGATCGACGGCCGCGACCTTCGCGGGGTCACGCAGCACTCCCTCCTCGCGCAGGTCAGCATCGTGTCGCAGGAGACAGTGCTCTTCGACACGACGATCCGCGAAAACATCCGCCTGGCCCGGCCCGACGCGACCGATGGCGAGATCGAGGCGGCGGCCCGCGCGGCGGAGATCCACGACTTCATCCTGACGCTGCCGCGGGGCTACGAGACTCCGGTCGGCGAGCGCGGAGGGAACCTGTCGGGCGGCCAGCGGCAACGCCTCGCCCTGGCGCGCGCCGTCCTGCGCGAGCCGGCGATGCTCATCCTGGACGAGGCGACCTCCGCGCTCGACCCGGCGACGGAGGCCGCCATCCAGCGCACGCTCGAGGGCCTGGCGCGCGCGCGCACCGTCGTCTCGGTCACCCACCGGCTGGCCACGGCGGTGGACGCCGATTCCATCGTGGTGCTCGACCGCGGCCGCGTGGTGGAGCGCGGCACGCACGACGAGCTCCTCGCCAAGGGCGGCGTGTATCATCGGCTCCGGCAGCACCAGAGCGGCTTCGTGATCAGCGAGGACGGCCAGCGCGCGGCGGTGGAGGCCCGTCGCCTCGGGGCGATCCCGGTGTTCGCCAGGCTGGTCGAGTCGCACCTGGCGGCGATCGCCGCCCGCTTCGTCACCGAGCGCTACCCGCCGGGCAAGCGCCTCATCGAGGAGGGTGACCCGGGCGACAAGCTCTACATCCTCGTGCGCGGCTCGGTCGAGGTGCTCGCGCGGGATCGCGGCGGCGAGGAGCGCCGAGTGGCGGTGCTGCAGGACGGCGACGTCTTCGGCGAGGTCGCGCTGCTCGAGAACGTCCCGCGCACCGCGACGATCGTGACGCTCACGCCGTGCCTGATGCTGACACTCGGCCGCCAGCCGTTCGAGCACATCCTGGCCGCCGAGCCCGAGCTCAGGATCGCCTTCGAGCGGATGGCCGCCGCGCGCCGGCGCGAAGGCGCGGCCTAGCGGAAGTTCGCGATCACGTTCTTGCCGTAGCGCAGGACGTCGTCGGGCGTCTTGACCTGCGCCGGTAGCCCCGCCGCCGCGCTGACGGGCACGGCCACGCGCGTCACCCCGAGCTCGGCGAGCGCCTCGATCTCGGCGGGCTCGGGCGGGGCCGCGACGGTGATCTCGATCTCCGCCGGGTTCCGGCCGGCTTCCACGGCGGCGCGGCGCATCTCGTCGAAGAGCTCGGTGGGAGCGCCGCGCGCGGGGAAATAGCCGTCGCCGAGACGTCCCGCTCGCCGGGCGGCGGCCCTCGAATCGCCGCCGACGATGATCGGAATCCGGCGCGCGGCCGGGAGCGGTCGGCAGAACACATGGTCGAATGAGACGAACCGGCCCTTGTAGCTCGCGCACTCCTGGCTCCAGAGCGCGCGCATGGCGGCAACGTACTCGTCGGTGCGCGGTCCGCGATCCTCGAACGGAACGCCGAGCGCCGCGAACTCCTCGGCCAGCCAGCCCACCCCGACGCCCAGGAGCACACGGCGCCCGCCGGCCAGATGATCGAGCGTGGCGACGGCCTTGGCGGTGACGACGGGATTGCGCTGCGGCAGGATGAGGATCGCCGTCCCCAGCTTGATCGTCCGCGTGGCCGAGGCGATGTACGCCAGCCAGATCAGCGGATCGGGAACCGGGAAGTCCTCGAGGCCCGAGCCCATGCGGCCGCTCGGCGAGTACGGATAACGCGACTGATAGTCGCGCGGCACCACGACGTGCTCGACCGTCCAGATCGAGTCGAACCCGGCGGCCTCGGCGGCCTGGGCCAAGGCCACCGCCGCCTCGCCGTCTCCGTACCGACCGAGGCTCGCGTAGCGCAAACCGAATTTCATCGTGACCGCTCCTCGTCACTCAGCACCGTGCGCAACCAGGCTTCGAGCGTGACGAGGAGCCAGATCTTGGCGCCCCGCCGGGGCCGGAGGCCTCCCAGGCGGCCGGCGAGCAACCGCTCGAGGTACTTCGCGTCGAACAGCCGGTACGCGGCGAGGCCGTCGAGGAGCCGCTCGCGCGCGTGCTTCAGCAACGGTCCTCGGAACCACGCCTCGACGGGCACGAGCATACCGCTCTTCGGCCGCTCGAGGATGGCGGGCGGCAGCAGATCGCGCACGGCTTGCTTCAGCACGTACTTTTCGACCGAGCCACGAAGCTTGAGCTGCGGCGGAATGGCGAACGCGGTCTCGACGATCGCGCGGTCGAAGAGCGGCGACCGGGCCAGCACGCCCAGGCCCGCGCTGATGGCGTCGACCTTCGGCAGGATGTGATGGGCGCCCTTGAACGTCACGTTCAGCGCCATCAGTCGCGTCACGAAGCTGCTCCACTTTGGGTTCTCCAGATGGCCGGTGAGCGGCGCCTCCAGGACGTCGTCGGCCAGCGCGGCCCGGACCTCGGGCAGGAGCATCTCTTCAAGATTGTCGTAACACTTGCCGTGGGCGCGCAGATAGCTCCGCTCGCGCGGGTAGCGGTCGGGCTCGCCGGCGTTGCCGCCGTCGCCGAGGAGCTCGGAGAGCAGCATCGGGAGGTTCTTGGGCCCGCCGAAGCACGGGTCGCCGCCCTCACCGTTCAGCACGACGCCGACGTCGCGGGCGGCCTCCCGGAAGAGCAGGGCGTTGGGGACCGTGAGCGGGTCGCCGATCGGCTCGCTCAGCAGACCGATCGCGTCGTCCAGGTGATGGAGCGCGGCGGCGGGACCGATCTCGACGATGCGGTGGTCGGTGTGGCAGTGGTCCGCCACGAGCGAGCTCCACGGGAGCTCGCTCGCGTAGTCGGCGCCGAACGAGACCGAATAGGTGAGGATCGGCGCGTCGTGGAGGTGGCGTGCGAGCGCGACGACCAGGCTCGAATCGATACCGCCGGAGAGAAATGCGCCGACGGGCGCGGCGCCGGACAGCCGGCGGCGCACGGCGTCTTCCAGACGCGTGCGGAGCAGGCCGACCATCCCGGCCTCGTCGGCCTCCTCGCGGGTCTCGTCCTCGGAGGGCAGGCTCCAGAGCCGGCGGCGCGTGACCACGCCGGCACGGAATCCGAGCATCTCGCCGGGCAGCAGCTCGTTCACGCCCGCGGCCAGCGTCTCTCGGCCGGGAACATACGCGTACGCGAGATAGGCGCCGAGCGCCGCGGGATTGACGGAGCGCTCCACGAGGCCGGTGGCCAGCACGGCGTGAAGCGTGGACGCGAACACCACCGCACGGTCGCGTTGGGCGTAGTAGAGCGTCCGCTCGCCGATCGCGTCGCGCGCCAGCCACAGCGTGCCGTCCGCGTCGAGCCACGCGACGGCGAACGCCCCGTTGACGTCCGCCTGTGTTCCCGCCGCCACGATCGCGCGCCAGTCCTCCAGACTGCGGACCGGCTCGCCCTTGACCCAGCAGGCATCCCAGTCGGCCGCCACGTGGAGCCGGTCGTCGTGGCGGTCGAGAAGAACCTGCGCGCCCGGGCCGAGCCGGGCCCCGAGCGCCGCCGCCGCGGCGTGATCGTGCAGCCCGGTCATGCCGCCGATGCGTCCGACGGGCCGGTGCCTCGGCGCGTCAGTGCCGAGCCGGGGTCCGGCTGCCGCCGTGATGGTCCGCGTCGGGCTACCCGGAGCCATCACCGTCGCCGTCCATGTCGCCGGCATCGGAGCCGAACGAGTCGGCGTCGACGGCGAAGTCGCCGGACGCGCCGGCGCCGCCGAACTCCCCGCCGTGCTCCCCCATCGCCGCGCCATCCGCCCCGGACCCGCCTCCGTCACCCGACCCGCCGCCGGACCCGGTGTCCGAGTCTCGGGTGCGCCGGGGCTCCCTGACGGACGCCGCGTTGATCGCGCGGTAGAGCCGCTTCAGGGCTTGCTCGGGACGGATCGCCGCGAGCTCCAGGACGTGGCGCGAGAGCCACCGAGCCTCGGAAGCGGTGATGCCGTGCCCGGCGTGAATCTGCTGAGCCTGGGCGCCGAGCAGGAGACCGGTGAAGACCCGTCCGTGCGCGGGTCTGAGTCCGACATCGACGATCCTCGCCTGTCCCTTGAACCACTCGCCCTCGGTGGCGAGCCGGTACGCCATCCGGCACCCGACCTCGGTCGCGTCGTGCAGCGCGAAAACTTGCAGCCGTGGATTGCGCTTCAGCATCTCGCGCACGGTGGGGAAGGGACCGGGAGGGTAACCGGCGATGGACAGGACCGCACAGTTGTTCTCGAAGTGAAAATTGTTGGCGAGCAGGAGATCGACGGTCCGGTCGCGATCGCAGATCACCGCACGGTCGAACGAGTAGAGCGGAATGTCGCGCTCCGGCGCACGGCGTTGCGGCAGCGGCTCCTTGCGGACGATGAGGCCCTTGGGATGCGCGTCGTGGACCCGTGTCCACGTCGACCACATCCGGTCGAAGTCGGTCCACGACAGCCGAAGTTTGCGCCGGCGGAGGCGCGGCCAGAGATAGACCAGCCCGCCCACCGCAATGAGGACGGCGATGAACACCCAGGCCCGATGAAACATGAGGTAGAACGCCGAGCCCGCCGTGCCGAGCAGCAACATACGACGGAGCTTGCGCTGGCCGGGCGTCATGCCGCCCACGCGGCGGCAGACCTCGTAGTAGAGGTGCTCGACGCCCCAGCGAAGATTACCCTTGGCGGAGACGGCATCGATCGCGTTCTTGAATCCGAGATCGGTGATCAACGCGCCCGCACGCGGCTCGAAGGCGAGCGGACCCTTGCAGGCCGGGCACCGTCCGGGCGTCGCCTGGCGGTCCTTGTACTTGCTGTCGAAACGGCAGTGGACGCAGATCACGCGCGCGCCCCGGGCCGCCGTCCGCGGCCGTCGATGAAGACGCGCATCCAGCCTTCGAGCATGGCGAGCGTCCACAGCCGCTCGCCGATGCGGCGCCGGCGCGTCTCGTGCGGCTCGTTCTGTCCCCGACGGAGGCGGCCGACGTACGCGTCCTGGAAGAGGCCGCGCGCGGCCAGCGCGCGCGGCCCGAGCAGCTCCTCGATGGCGCCGGCGAGCGGGCCGAGCACCCAGTCCGTGATGGGCACGCCCATGCCGAACTTTCGCCGCCAGACGATATCGTGGGGGAGCTGCCGCTGCAGCGCGAGCTTGAGCACGTACTTCTCGGTGGCGCCGCGGAGCTTGAGGTGGGGCGGAACGGTGAACGACGTCTCGGCGAGCGCGCGATCGAACAGCGGCACTCGCACGTCGAGACCCCACGCGTTCGACATCCGCTCGGCGCGGGGCAGGATGTTCTGGCACCCCTTGAGGGAGATGTCGGCGAGCCGGATGCGCGCGAGGAAGCTCGACGCGAGCTCGGACTCGAGATACGGCTTGAGGAGCGCGCGACGCTGGCCCGGACCGCCGACCTGCGCGCGGAACTCCGGCGTATAGAGATGGTCCTCGCGCCCGTAGAAGCGATGGTACGAACGGAGGTACGTCTCTTCCCGGGTGTCGTCGGCATAGAGCCCCGCGTAGATCTCGGCCGCGACCATTGGCTTGCTCGTCCAGCCGCCGAAGAGCTGGTCGCCGCCCTCACCGTTGAAGACGGCGTCGAGCCCCGCCTCGCGCGCTGCGCGACCGAGCAGGTATTGCGGGCCGGTGACCGGGTCGCCGAAGGGAAGGTCGAGCTTCCAGATCAGATCCATGAGGACCCCCGCGACGTCCGCGCCGCTGACCGGCAGGAACGTCAGCGGAAGCTCCAGGTGATCGGCGACGCGCTGTGCCTGCGGCTTTTCGACGCTCCGATCGCCGAAGTCGAGACTGAACGCGCGAATGGGCACGCCGGCCCCGCGCAGCCACACCGCGACCGCCGAGGAATCGATGCCCCCCGACAGGAAGAGACCGACTTCCGGCTCGCCGTTCAGCCGTCGAGCGACCGCCTCTTCCGCCCGTCCGCGGATCGCCGCGACGGCGGCGCTTTGATCTTCCAGCGCGGGATCGATCGATTCCCTCAGCGAAAAGTACGGCGTGATCTGAAGTCGGCCGCTTCGCCAGGTGGCGATGCGGCCCGGAAGGAGACGTCGGACGCCCTGGACCGGAACATCTTCCCCCGGCACGAACGAGAAGGTCAGGTACTTGTGCACGGCCGCCGGGTCGAGCCGTACCGGCAGGTCGGGAATGGCCAGGAGCTGCTTCAGCTCGCTGGCGAAATAGAGGACGCCGCGGTGCTCGACGTAGTAGAGCGAGCGGACGCCGAATGGATCGCGGATCAGCGTGAGCGCGGCGCGGTCGCCATCCCACCAGGCCGCCGCGAACGCGCCGTCGAGGGTGTCGAGACCGCTGCCGCCGGCGAGCATCTCACGCAAGGCCGCGGCCGGCGACGGAACCGGAGGCGCGAGCGTGCCGGCGCAGGCGACCAGATGTCCGCCGGCTTGATGAATCCCCGGCGACTTTCCGGGCCGTCCGCCCCACCAACGGTAGCCGAGGGCGACGCCGGGAGCCGAGGCGATATCGGTGCGGTCACCGCGATAGTCGATCGCGGCCAGCATGGCGTCGAGGACCGCGCGATCCGCATCGCCAACCCAGCCGCAGAGACCGCTCACCGGCTGTGCCCGCCCGCCGGCATCGAGCCGGCCGCGAGGGCGGCCCGCGCGAATTCCTCGCTGGCGATGGCGATCGAGGAGGCCGCGAGCGCGCCGTTCCGCTTCGCCACGTGTGCGGAGAGCTCGGCCGATGCCAGGCGCGTGACGACGGGCACATCGGGGCGCCGGCCGTGGACCGTCAGCGCGATGTGCAGATTGGTCGCGTCCGAGCCGGTGAGCGCCAGCACCGTCGCCGCCCGGTCCACGCCCGTGAGCTGGAGTGTCTCGTCGGCGGTCGCATCGGCCACGATCACGTGGTGGCCGGCCGCCCTCAGGTGGCTGAGATTCCGATTGGCCGCGTCACGCTCGACCACCACGACGCGATGGCCGCGTTCGGCGAGGAGGCGCGCCACCCGGAAGCCGACGTTGCCGGCGCCGGCGAGCACGACGTGACCGCGGGCCCGCACCGCCACGTGCCCGCGCAGCACGTCGAGCCGGCGTGACACGACCCAGCCCGACAGCAGCGCGTAGAGAATCGCCACGACCGCCGCGCCCGCGACCATGAGCAGCATCCCGGCGATCTTGGTTGTGTCCGACGCGTTGCGCGGCGTGATGTCGCCGTAGCCCACCGTGAGCACCGTCGTCCACACGAAGTACAGGCTGTCGATCAGTCGCAGGTCGAGCGCCCACGCGAAATAGAGCGTCGCGGCGACGACCAGCGCGATCCCCGAGAGTGCGGTGGTCGCGAGGACCCGGTCCAGCTCGAAGTGCCGCCGGACGCGCGACGGGCGGGGACGCGCCGACCTCCTCGGCGACACGGACGCGCCGAGCGCCCGCACGGCGAGCCCGGCGAAGACGGGCGCGGACACCGAGGACATGCTGAGGATCACGACCCCGGCCAGCGTGTCCCGGAGATAGGTGCCGAGGGACTCGTCGAACAGCCGGACGACCAGGGGCAGATCCGGCCGCAGCCGGCGCGCGGCGAGTGCCGCGTCGACGTTCTGCGAATCGTCGTCGGCGGTCAGCACCAGGGCGGCGGCGCCGCCGATCCCGGCCCCGAGGAGCTCGCCGGGCGATCGCGCGGAGCCCACGACGACGCGCGCCCCGAGCCGCTCGAGCTCCCGCCCCTGGCTCGACGCCTCGGCCGCGGCCACGAGCGCGGTGATCTCCGCGCCGGCCCGCACCAGGCGCTCGATGACCGCCAAGCCGAGCGGGTCTGCGCCGGCGACCAGGATCGGCGGGGACCCCATTCAGACGCCGCCGGTCACCGCGCGCACCCGAAGTCCGCCATCGCCCGGGATTCCATCACGCGCTGGAGCGGTGGTCAACGACGCGGTAGGATCGTATCCCGCATGACCTTCTCGGCCGAGCTCTGGCGGGCCATCGAGCCCGTCTTCGCCGCGATCCTCGAACACCCCTTCGTCCGCGGGCTCACCGACGGCTCCCTGCCGCGCGAGGCCTTCCGTTTCTATGCCGTCCAGGACGCCCTTTACCTCCGAGACTTCGCGCGGGCGCTCTCGATCGCCGCGGCCCGCGCGCCCCAGGACGACTGGATCATCATGTACAACGAGCACGCTGCCGGCGCGCTCAAGGTCGAGCGGACGCTGCACGAGAGCTTCTTCGGCGAGTGGGGGCTCACACGCGAGGCTGTCGCCGCCACGCCCATGGCGCCGACCAACCAGGCCTACACGAGCTATCTCGTCGCGGTCGCGTACGGCGCGCCCTTCCACGAGGCCGTGGCGGCGCTCCTGCCCTGCTACTGGATCTACTGGGAAGTCGGCAAGGCGCTCGAGCGCTCGGGCTCGCCGAACCCGCTCTACGCGCGCTGGATCGGCACCTACGCTTCCGAGGATTTCGGCGGGCTCGTGCGGCTCGTCATCGCCTGCCTGGACGAGATCGCGTCAAGCCGCTCGCAGGCAGAGCGACAGGCGATGCAGCGGCACTTCGTCACGACCAGCCGCTACGAGTGGATGTTCTGGGAGATGGGCTATCGCCGCGAGTCGTGGCCCGTGTAACACGAACGACTGCTTCCTCGTTGACAAGATCTCCACTCCAAGATAGACACGCCCAGTTGCTCTCGGCCTAGTTGCTCATCGGACGAGTCGGAGGAGGGTGAATCGGTGGATGGCCGCTGGACGTCGATTGCGCGTGGCCTGGTTGCGGTGGCGATGCTGCTGATCGTATCGGCGTGCGCGGAGGCCCCGAAGGGCGGATACGGGTCGGCTCACGTCGCGGCTTCCGGGGCGGTAGTGGGATGTGAAGAGACGATCTCATCGACGACGCGCGTCGTGGCGGGAGGCAAGGGCCAAGGCTCCCCGCTGGAGGCCGCGGATCAGCTGTTTCACGAGGAGTATGCGAAGTCGCGCGCCGTCCTCTGGGCGCGGACGCGACCCATCATCGTCGTCGAATTCGAGAACGTCGTGCTGCTTCGCAAGAGCGGCCCGCCCCTCGCGGCGGCGTACGCGCCGCCCATCTATCACCGCTATAAAGAGATCGGGCATGTCCCGATGGCGATCTTCGCGATCGTGAGTCCCGCGGTGGATGGACCGGAACGGCCGTGGCAGGAACCCCTGACCCAGCTCCACGGACACGTCATGGCCGCGCGCGCCCGCATCGCCGAGTTCGGCTTCCCCGTGGCGCATCGGGCGGCACAGGACGAGATTCTGCGAAGGTCCGCCGACTTCATCGCCGGCACGCTGCGCGCTGGAAAGATCGACGGCAACGCCGTGCAGGCCTTCACCCGGGACATGGCCCCGCGCGTTCTGGCCGGCGCCGATCTCGCCGCCGCGAGCCAGCTGGCGCAGCTGCACACGATCGTGTCGGGGTGGCGCCAGACGGCGCTGACGCCGGCCGAGTGGGAACAGGTCTACGTGGTGGTCCTCGGATTCAAGATGCCGCGGGAGGGATACACACAGTATCAGTACTTCGAACGGGTCCTCGGCGCGCAGCAGAGCGGCCGACGCTTGATCTACGCGGAGGGTCTCGCGCGCTGCGCCGACGCGATGTCTCTACTCGGGACGATGGTGCTCGATCGGCGAGTGGCCACGTCGTTCTTCGCTGATGTATGGCGAATGGATCGCGACCTCATGAGCGACGGCGCTCGGAAATACCTCGATGGCCTGTTTGGCCCGCGCTAGGCGGTGGCGTTGATGAAGAATCTGCTGATCGGTGTTCATATCGCGGGAGCCGACTCCCGCAAAATCATCGACACGATCGTGGCGGCGGAGCGCGTGGGGATCCAGTGCGCCTGGATGACCAGCGGCGGCGTCGCCCCGGA
The DNA here is from genome assembly GCA_050731995.1 of Candidatus Rokuibacteriota bacterium. Taxonomy (GTDB): domain Bacteria; phylum Methylomirabilota; class Methylomirabilia; order Rokubacteriales; family CSP1-6; genus JBOHQB01. The sequence goes on along the minus strand of JBOHQB010000093.1, from coordinate 3,000 downwards.
TCCGCTGGCGGTCTTTGCGGCCGCGGCGGTTCGCACCGAGCGGATCGCGCTCGGGACATCGATCATCCCGACGTTTCCCCGCCACCCGCTGGCGCTGGTTCAAGGCGCGCTCGTCGTCGAGGCCCTGGCGCCCGGGCGGTTGCGGCTCGGCGTCGGGCCGAGCCACAAGCCCGCGATGGAGAACGTGTGGGGCCTGCCGTTCGAGCGGCCGCAGGAGCATCTGCGCGAGTACCTGACCATTCTCCGCGCGGCGCTGAATCAGGGCCGGGTCGATTTCGACGGTAAGCGCTTCAAGGCGCACGCGCAGCTTGCCGCCGGGCCGACGCGCGTGAAGGTGATGGCGTCCGCGCTGCGACGGCAGGGCTTTCAGACGTGCGGTGAGCTCGCGGACGGCGCCATCTCCTGGGTTTGTCCGCTGCCGTATCTCCGCGACGTCGCGCTCCCGGCGATTCGAGAAGGTGCCTCGAAGGCCGGCCGGCCGGCGCCGCCGCTCATCGCCCACGTGCCCGTCGCTCTGTCCGAGGACGCGAGCGCGGTGCGTGCCGGGGCCGCGACCCAGCTCGCGCACTATCCCCGCCTGCCGTACTACTCCCAGATGTTCCAGGACGCGGGCTTTCCCGAAGCCGCGCAGGGCACGCTGTCTGACCGGATGATCGACGCGTTGGTCGTCCAGGGGAGTCCCGCGCGGGTCAAGGAGCGTCTGCGCACGCTGCCGTCGTTTGGCGCCGCCGAGCTGCTCGCGATGCCGATCCTGCCGCCGGGTGATATCGACGCGCTCACGCGCACCTTCGCGGCCTTGGGCGAGCTGGCGGCCGAGTAGGTCATCTCGCTCGAGCCGCGATTCACGCCATGTCCGTTGTGATCGTCGGCGGCGGGCTCATGGGTCTCAGCGCCGCGTTCCATCTGCGTCGCGCCGACCCAGCCGTGCCAGTGACCATCCTCGAACGTGCCACCGTCGGCGCCGCCGCGTCGGGCGCGAGTGCCGCCGGCGTGCGCGCGATGGGACGGGATCCCGCCGAGCGCGCGCTCGCCCTCGCCAGTCTCCAGCGCTGGCCCGAGCTTCACCTCGAGCTCGACGCCGACGTCCGCTATCACCGTGGCGGCGGCCTGCGCCTGGCGCTCGACGAGCCGGCGTGGCGCGCGGCCGCCGGCTGGATCGCCGACCAGCGCGCCGACGGTGTTCCCGTGGAAGTGGTGGACGCGCCGACGGCGCGGCGGCTGGCGCCGGGCATCACGCGCGACAGTCCCGGCGGCGTCTGGTGCCCGATCGACGGCCACGCCGATGCGCTGGCGTCGGTCCAGGCATTCGCCAGCGCCGCGCGGCGACTCGGCGCGCGGATCGAGGAGGGCGTCGGCGTCCGCGCGCTCGTCGTCGAGCGCGGCCGCGTGGTCGCGGTCGAGCGAACGGACGGCGTGCGCGCGCCGTGCGACAGCGCCATCGTCACGGCAGGGACCTGGAGCGCGGCGCTCGTGGCGCCGCTCGGCGTCCGGCTCCCGCTCGAGACACGCGCGCTTCAGATGCTGCTGACGGCGCCGGCGCCCAGGACGCTCGCGCCCGTCCTGGGCGGCTTCGAGCAGAAACTGAGCCTCAAGCAGCTCGGCGACGGCGCCTATCTCATCGGCGGCGGCTGGCCCGCGCGGATCACGGATCACGCCGGGAATCGCTACGCGATCCTCGACGACAGTGTGGCAGCGAGCCTCGAGGTCGCGCGGCGGATCTATCCGCCGGTGGGATCGGGCGCGCCGGCCCGACAGTGGGCGGGTCTCGAGGCGTTCACGCCGGACGGTCTACCGACTATCGGGCCGGTGCCGGACGTGGAAGGTCTCCTCGTCGCCGCCGGCTTCTCGGGGCACGGCTTCGCGCTGTCCCCGGTCGTCGGGGACGTGCTGGCGCGACTTGCGCTTCGGCGGGATGCGCTCGACGCACTGTGGTCTGGGCTTCGCTTCGACCGGCCGGCGCTCGCGGCGGCAACGGCTGCCTGATCACACGGAGAGCGCGGGCTTTCCGTCCCTCCGGTACTCGATGTAGTGCGCCGTCTCGTCCGCGACCGCCGCACCGAACAGCTGCTCGACGACGTAGAACGCCATGTCGATGCCCGAGGCCACACCGGCCGAGCTGATGATGCCGTCGTCGACGACCCGATGCTCCCGCTCGACCGTGACGCCGGCGTGCAGTGCGTCGAGGGAGTCCAGCGCGCCCCAATGCGTCGTCGCGTGCCGGCCCTTGAGGAGTCCCGTCTGGGCCAGGAGGAGCGAGCCCGTGCAGACCGAGGTGACCTTGCGCGCCTGGGCCGCCACGCCGCGGATCCAATCGAGCGTGACGACGTCGTTCAGGAGCCCGCGTGTGCCCCACCCGCCCGGCACGAGGACGAGGTCGATCCGGGGCGCGTCCGCAAAGCCGTAGTGCGGCGTCACCCGAAGGCCGCCCGTCGTGCGAATGGGCGCCGCCGTCTTGGCGACCGTGAAGACGTTGAACGGCGCGCTGCCCTCCGAGCGTCGCGACGCGGCGCCGGGCTCGAGCCGCGTCCGCGAGAACACCTCGAACGGCCCGGCAAAGTCGAGGATCTCGACATCGTCGAAGACCAGGATGCCGACGTTCCATTTCTCCATCTCACCCTCCTGTGCCCCCGCTACGACCGTGATTTCTGCAGCATCGCCGCCCGCGCGCGCTTGATGCCGGCGCCCGGCCGCGCGTGCTGCCGCTCCGTCTTCTTCGGCGGTGAGAGGTGAATCTCGATCCGCCGCGGCTGCTCCGACTGTAGCAGCATGCTGCCGTGGTGGATGGTCGTCTTCCTGCCGGGCCTCTTCTTCGATCTCTTGGACGCCACTACACGTCTCCTCCCCTCTCCCGGACGACCAGGACCGCGCACGGGGCGTGGTGCACCACATGCTCGGACACGCTGCCGAGGACGAGCCGGGCGAGCGCGCCGAGCCCTCGCGCGCCGACGACGATCAAGTCCGCCGGCCACTCGACCACGGCCCGCACGATCTCTTCCCGCG
>JBOHQB010000092.1:0-8174 GCA_050731995.1 Candidatus Rokuibacteriota bacterium | reverse complement strand
CGGTCGGCGCGACCGCCGCCGCGCTCCTGCCGCCGGTCGTCGACGTGGACGGGTCCTGTCGCGGCGACCGGTCTGCTCCGCTCGCCACCCCCGCCCGGTGTGGGGTCCCCCGGCTCGCCGTGAAGCCGGGTCCGCCACGCCACCCGTCCGCCGCCGCGTCGACGACCGCTGGGAGGAGCCGCGCAGCCCGGTCGCCGCGACCGGAACCGTCCACGTCGACGACCGGCGGCAGGAGCGCGGCGGCGGTCGCGCCGACCGACGTGAGGCTCTCGGCCGCGATCCAGCGGACGAGATCGAGCTGCGCGCCGCTCAGGATCGCGCCGGGCTCGGCGACGGCGGCGAGCGGCTTGAGCTTCGGGTCGTCGCCCTCGCGGAGCGCTGTGATCATTCCGACGCGCGCGCCGCCGCGCAGCGGCGCCCAGACGCGCTGGCCGGCGGCGACGCGCCAGCCGTCGGGGACGCGGTACGAGAACGGCGCGAGGACCGCGACGTCGAAGGCGACGTCGGCGATCATCGGCGGCGCCGGTCGTACTCTCGTTTGGCGAGCTTGAGGTCCTCCCAGGCCATGCGCTTGTACTCCTGGCCCGGGTTGCGGAGCAGGAACGCGGGATGAAACGTCGGAATCAGCACCGCGGCGCCGTACGGGTGCACGCGGCCGCGCAGCTTGCCGATCGGCTCGCGCGTCCGGAGCAGCGACTGCGTGGCGACGCTGCCGAGCGCCAGGATCACCTTCGGCTGGATCGTCGCGAGCTTTTCGGCGAGGAACGGCGCGCACGCCGCGAGCTCGTCCGGTTCGGGGTTGCGGTTGCCGGGAGGTCGGCACAAGACCGCGTTGGTGATGAAGACTTCCTCGCGCGTGATCTGGACCGACGCGAGCATTTTCGTGAGCAGCTGGCCCGCGCGCCCGACGAAGGGGAGCCCCTGGGCGTCCTCGTCGGCGCCGGGCCCCTCGCCGATCACGACGAGGTCGGCCTCGGGGTTGCCCGCGCCGAAGACGATCGTGTTGCGCGCCTCGCAGAGGCGGCAGCGCCGGCAGCCCTGGAGATCCGCCTCCTGGCGGCGCAGGGCGTGCGCGGGACCGGCGAGGTAGTCGCCCTCGAGCGGCAGCGTCTCGACGCCGAGGTCCTTGTGGAAGCGCAGCGTCGCACCGAGCGCGTCGAGCACCCCGGCCAGCGCCGCCCGCGGGTCGTCGTTCAGCGCGCCGCCCCCCGGGCCGGGGCGCGCCGCGCCGCGGCGGCGCGCAGCGCCAGGATCTCGGTGAGGATCGCGTCGGCGACCGAGGCCTTGGGCATGCGCGGCAGCGCGCGCTCGCCACCCCAGCGGTCGAGCAGCAACACCTCGTTGTCGTCGGCGTCGAAGCCGATGCCGCTCCGGCTCACGTCGTTGGCGACGAGCAGGTCGATCCCCTTGCTCTCGAGCTTCGCGCGCGCGTTCGCGGCGACCTCGTGGGTCTCGGCGGCGAAGCCGACGACGAAGGCGCCCGATCGGGCGGCCGCGACCTCAGCGAGGATGTCGGGGTTCGGGGTGAGCTCGAGGGTGAGGTCGCGCTTGCCCTTGATCTTGGTCCGCGCCGGGTGCTTCGCCCGGTAGTCGCCGACGGCCGCGGCCTTGATGACGATCGTCGCCGCCCGCGCGTGATGCAGCACGGCCTCGCGCATCTCCTCGGCCGTCTGCACGGGGACGAACACGGCGCCCGGCGGCGGCGTGAGCGCGGTCGGGCCGGAGACGAGCGTGACGGCGGCGCCCCGCCGGAGCGCGGCCGCGGCGAGGCCGTAGCCCATCTTGCCCGAGGAGCGGTTGGAGATGAAGCGGACGGGATCGATCGGCTCGCGCGTCGGCCCCGCGGTCACCAGAATTCGCTCGCCGGCGAGGTCGGGCGCGGGGTGGAGCGCGCGCGCGAGCGCCTCGACGATGGCCTCGACCTCCGGCAGGCGCCCGGCGCCGCGCAGCCCCGAGGCGAGCGCGCCGGCCTCCGGCTCGAGCACTGTGACGCCGCGCGCGCGGAGCGTCGCGACGTTCGCGACGACCGCCGGGTGGCTCCACATGCCGCCGTCCATCGCGGGTGCCATCACGACGGGCCCGCGCACCGCGAGCAGGAGCGTCGTCAGGAAGTCGTCGGCGATGCCGTGCGCGGCCTTGCCGAGCACGTTCGCCGTGGCGGGGGCGACCACGAGCGCGGCGGCGCGCTCGGCGAGCGCCACGTGCTCCACGGCGTCGGGGCTCTGCGGGTCGAAGAGATCCGCGAGGACCGGCCGCCCCGACAGAGTGCGGAAGGTGAGCGGGCCGACGAAGCGGCCCGCATGCTCCGTGAGGCAGACGGTCACGCGCGCCTCGAGGTGCCTCAGCTCGCGCAGCAGGTAGACCGCCTTGTACGCGGCGATCGAGCCCGCGACGCCGAGAATGAGCTCACGGCCGGCGAGCGGGTGCGTCACGCCTTCGCCACCTCGCTCTCGTCCTTGACGCGGTACTCGATCTTCGCGGCGGCGATCTCTTCGAGCGCGCCGCTGGTCGGCTTCTTGTGCTGGCTCTCGACCCGCGGCTGCGCGCCGCGGTTGAGCTGGCGCGCACGCTTGGCCGCCAGTACGACGAGCAGATAACGGTTCGACACCTTGGTCAACGCCTGCTCCAGCGAGGGAAAGGCCATCACTCTTTGACCTCCAGATCGGGAAAGGCGAGTCCCAGCCGCGATGTCCGGCATCGCTCGGCCTGGATGATCGCCGTCAATTGGTCCATCGCCTCTTTGACGTCCCGGTTCACGATCAGATAGTCGTATTGCCTCCACAGCGCGATCTCCTCACGCGCGCGCGACAGGCGGCGCGCGATCTCCACGTCGCCGTCCGACCTCCGCTCGCGGAGGCGCGTCTCCAGCTCGGCCATGGACGGCGCGACGAGGAAGATCAGCACCGCCTCGGGATAGCGCTTCCGGAGCTGCGCCGCGCCCTGTGTGTCGATGTCGAGCAGCACGTCGCGCCCCTCGTGCAGCGCCAGGTCGAGCGGCGCGGCCGGCGTGCCGTACAGGTGGCCGTGCACCGTCGCCCACTCGGCGAGCTCGTCGCGGTCGAGCATGGCGCGGAAGGCGGGCTCGTCCAGGAAGCGGAAGTCCGTGCCCTCGATCTCGCCCGACCGCCGCGGGCGCGTCGTGACCGACACCGAGTACGCCAGCTCGGGGACCCGCAGCCGCGCCTCGCGGCACAGCGTGGTCTTCCCCGCGCCGGAGGGCGCGGAGACGACGAAGAGGGTGCCGCGGCGCCGGATCATCGTGCGGCCCGCCTTACTCATCGTGTCCGGTCCGCTCGGCGGCGAGGCGCTGGGCGAGCGTCGCCGGCTCGAGCGACGAGAGGATCAGGTGGTCGCTCCCGGTGACGATGACCGCCCGCGTGCGCCGCCCGTTCGTCGCGTCGACGAGCTTCGTGCTGTTCTTCGCGCGGTCGATGAGCCGCTTCACCGGGAGCGAGTCGAGCCCGACGATCGCGACGATCTGGTCGGACACCACGACGTTACCGTGCCCGACGTTGACCAGCCGGAGGCTCGCCCCGTTAGCCTGCCTATTCAAGATTCTGCACCTGCTCGCGGATCTTCTCGAGCACGCCCTTGGCGGCCAGCGTCGCCTGGCTCAGCTCGAGGTCGTCCGCCTTCGCGCCGACGGTGTTGATCTCGCGGTTGAGCTCCTGGGCGAGGAAGTCGAGCGGGCGTCCGACGGGCCCCCCCTTGTCGAGAAGCGCCAGGAACTCGCCGAGATGGACGCGCAGGCGGGCGAGCTCCTCTGTCACGTCCGTCTTGTCGGCCCACACGGCCGCCTCGGTCATGATCCGCGCCTCGTCGATCGCCGGCACCGCCAGAAGGGCCTGGAGCCGCTCGCGCAGCCGCGCCTCGCGACGCGCGGCCGCGGCGGGGGCGCGCGCGGCCATCGTCTCGACGGTCGCCGCCAGCTCCGCGAGGCGGGTGCGTAGCTCGACGGCGAGCCGGTCGCCTTCGGCCTCGCGCCGCGCGACGAGCTCGTCGAGCGCCCTGCCGAGCACCTCGGCCACGAGCGGCCACGCGACCGCGGCGTCGGCCGTCTCGGTCTCGCCGCCCTCCTCGAGGCGCGCCACGCCGGGGCGCTCGAGGACCCACGCGAGCGTGACCTCGTCGCCGAGGCCGAGCGCCCGGCCCAGCGCGCGCGAGCGCTCGACGTATTCCCGCGCCAGCGCATCGTCGATCCGCACGCGCGCCGCCGCGCCGCCCGCGACCTGCGTGAGCGCCAGTGCCACGTCCACGCGCCCGCGCTCGAGGCGCGCCTGGACGAGTCGCCGGGCGTCGAGCTCGAGGGGGGCGAGCGTCTTGGGGAAGCGAAGCGCCACGTCCAGGTGACGGTGGTTGACCGACCGGGCCTCGATGGTCACGGTGGCCGCCCCGCCACTCCGCTCCGCCCGCCCGAACCCGGTCATGCTCCGGACCATTGAAGACTCCCAGCATCGCCGAAATTGTCTGTAGTGTCAATATGTTGCGGGTTGACAGGGTGCGCAGGGGAACGTAAACTGGCGCCCCTGGTCGTGCTGGAGCGTGTCGGATCATGCCGCCATTCAAGGAGGATCGCTCGATGAGCCGGGCCGGCCCGTGAGGCGCTGGGCGATCCTGGGCGGGGCGACGCTCATCGTCAGCGCGCTCGCCGCGGCGTGGCTCGCGCGCGCGCTCGGCCGCTCGGGTACGCGCGCAGCCGTGCTCGGCTCCGTCGTGTCCGGCTGGCTCGGTGCATGGGTGCTGTGGGGATTTGCCGGCGGGCTGGCGACCCGCTGGGGCTGGCTCGCGACGTACGACGCGCCGCTCTTCGCGCCGGTGGCGCTGGTCGGCGGGGTGTGGCAGTACCGCGCCCAAGCGCACGGCGGCCGGGAACGCGGGCTCCTGATCTTCGTCGTCGGCCAGTTCGTCTGGCTCGTCTTCGTGCTGGTGCGTAACGGTGCGCTCGGCGGGTGAGGATGGGGTACCGGCCGGCGCACCGCTTCACGTGCGGGGCACCGGTCCCGCGCCGCTCTCTTGCCTGACGGTGTACGCCCCGGCCGAGTACTGAGCGCGGGACTTCGGCGCACGGCGCCTCCTGCGATAGGCTGTGAGCATGATCGACAGCGAGGCGGTTCTGCTCGTCGCCGCCGATCACGAGACGCTCACCCGGGTGCGTGCCGGGCTCGGTCGGAAGGGCTACCGGGTGGACGTCGCCGGGCTCTCGGGCCTTGAGATGCTGCGCGCGCTCAAAGCCGATCCCGCGACGCGCGATATGCCCGTGCTCGTCCTGTCCAACTCCTCGCGCGAGCAGGACGTGCGCGAGGTCGAGTCGCTCGGTGTCGTCGGCTGCATCGTGAAGTCGAACATGTCGCTGAAGGAGCTCGGCGAGCGGATCGACCGGGTGCTGGCGGGCTAGGCGCGGCTCCCCGGCTTCACGGCCTGGCTCCCCGCGCGGCAGAGCGGACACTCCTCGGGCTTCCAGGTCGTCGCCGCCACCGTCGCGAGCGCGACGCGCCGCACCGGGAACGAGGCGGCCCCGCCGCTCCGGTCGATGAGCGAGCCGACGCCCACGACGGCGCCCCCCGCCGCCGTGACGCACTCGACCACCTCGCGCGTGGAACCGCCCGTGGTGATCACGTCCTCGACGACCAGGCACCGCTCGCCCGGCTCGAGCGTGAAGCCGCGCCGAAGCCGCATCGCGCCCTCCTCGCGCTCGGTGAAGAGGGCGCGGGCGCCGAGGGCGCGCGCCACCTCGTGGGCGACGAGAATGCCGCCGATGGCCGGCGCCAGGACCGTGCGCACCCGCTCATCGCGGAACGGCGTCGCCAGCGCCGCGCCGAGGGCGGCCGCGTGCTCGGGGTGCTGCAGGACCAGCGCCGACTGTAAGTAGATGTCCGAGTGCAGCCCCGACGTCAGGCGGAAGTGGCCGCGGAGCAGGCCCCCGAGCTTCTCGTAGAGAGCCAGCGTCTCCCGCTCCGTCAGTGCCGTCATGGCCCGCATGATATGTCACTTGGGCCGCCGCCGCCTGGGCCGAGGTCCAATCTGCCGTCCCCGGTGCCAGATCGCTATCGCCAGGCGGCTCGTCCGCAGGCCATCCGTCCGGAATCGCGACACTGTCAGGCGGTGTCATGTCCGGCCCGCCGACAGAACCGGCCGACTCGCGCGTGGCAGATCCGTTGCACACCAAGGAGCCGGGAGGGGACCACGGCCGGTCCCCGTCGTCGTCCTCACGACGCGCGCCGGCGACAAGCACGTCGCGCTCGCCCGGGGACTCGGCGTCACACGCTACGTGACGAGGCCGGTGGACGAGCGGCCGTTCGTCGGGCTCACCGAAACGCTCGTCGCCGCTGCCCACGGCGGGCAGCTCGTGGAGGTGCGATGAAAGTGCTGCTCGTCGATCCCGACGGCTCGCGCGTGTCGACACTGCGCGAGGCGCTGACCGCCGCCGGTGCCGAGGTGTCCGTCGCGCCCGGCGGAACGTTCGCGCTCACCATGCTCGAGCGCAACCGCCAGGACGCGATCGTGAGCCGCGCGCGGATCGACGACATGGAAGGGCACGAGCTCTGCGCGATCCTTCGGAGCGACCCGGAGGCGCGCGACGTCCGCTTCGTCCTCGTGGCGGGACAGGACGACGTGGACCCCGCGCAGACGGCGGCGGCCGGCATCGACCTCGTCGTCCCGCCGTCCCTGGACGCGTCGGTCGTGCTGAGCATCATCGTGCAGCTCGTCCGCCGTGACCACGAGCTACCCCGGCAGAAGGCGGTGAGGGAGGCGGGGGAGACGGTTCTGGTCGACGGGGCGGCGGCGCCTCCGCCCGCCCAGGTGAACGGCGCGCCGCTGCCGTCGCGGACCTTCCAGGGATCGCTCGGCGTGATGGGGATGGAGGAGCTCACGCAGGCGATCGCGGTCGGCGGCAAGACGGGGCGCCTCATCCTCGCCCTCGGCTCGGCCGGCGGGCTCGTCGCCTTCGAGTCGGGTCGCGTCGTGCACGCCGAGTTCGGCGAAACGCTCGGCGAGGAAGCGTTCGGCGCGCTCCTGGCGGTCTCGATGCAGGAACGGTCGGGCAAGTTCTGCTTCATCCCGAGCGACGCATCGGCGCTCGCCGCGATGCCGAAAACGATCGCGAAGAGCGTCGAGCAGCTGCTGCTGAGCGCCGCGGTGGAGCTCGATGCCAGGGCGCCGGCCGCGGCGCACACGCCGCTGGAGGAACGATAAATCCATGGCCAAAGTGCTCGTCGTCGACGACAGCGTCAGCGTCCGCGAGGTCCTGGAGCGCACCCTCGTCGGCCACCAGATCGAGGTGATCTCGGCGGCCTCGGGGGACGAGGCGATCGAGCGCATCGAGCGGGAAGAGCCGGACGTCGTGGTCTGCGACGTCGTGATGCCGGACAAGAACGGCTACGAGATCTGCGAGTTCGTGAAGAGCCATCCCCGGCTCGGCCGGACCCCCGTGCTGCTCATCTCCGGCATCGTCGACGACGCCGTCCGCGCCCGGGCGGCCGAGGTTCGCTCGAACGACATCCTCGGCAAGCCGTTCGCCGTGACGGACCTCGTCAGCAAGCTTGAGAGTCTGCTGCCGCCGCCGGCTCCCGTCGTCGCGGCCCACGCGGCGGCTGCCGCCGGCGCGGGACCGCGCGCGATCCTCGACGCCTTCGTAGCGATCGACGGCGTGCAGTGGGCCGTGCTCGCGGACCGGGAGGGGTTCCTCCTCGAGTCCACGGCGGACGCGGGCGTGGACGCGGAGGCGGCCGGCGCCCTGGCCGCGTGCCTGGCGGAGTCGTCCGACGGCCTCGGCCGCGAGCTCGGGCGGGGTCCGCTCAACGGCATGATCCTCGAGTACGACAAGGGCCTCGTGGTTCTCGTCAGCGTCGGCGCTGCCGCGATCCTCGCGGTCGGGTTCAGCGAGCCTTCGGCGCTCGGCAAGGTCCGCTACTATGCGCGGAAGGCCGTGCCCGAGCTGCTCAGGGCGGTCTAGGATATGCGCCGGCGCGCCTCGGCCCACCCGCGGACGTGGATCCGCCCGCTCGGCATATCGCTCGCGGCGCTCGCGCTCGCGGCCTCGCTCTTCGTCGCCGGCGTCGGCGACGTGGGGCTGCCCGAGTGGCTCGCCCTCGCCGCGCCGCCGGCGGCGTACCTGGCCGTGACCTTCACCGCGTGGCGACGGACACCGCTGCCCGCGCGCCTCAAGTGGGCGG
>JBOHQB010000091.1:0-2236 GCA_050731995.1 Candidatus Rokuibacteriota bacterium | reverse complement strand
CCCATCGTCACGACCAGTGGGACTTCCTCGCCCTCTCGCAGTGGGAGCGGCCCGACGACGACGAACCCAACGTCCGCTGGGCGCGTGAACTCTTCGCGGCCATGCAGCCTCACCTCGAGCCCGCGGTCTACGTAAACTCACTCGGCGGGCCGGACGACGGGGACCGCGTCCGCGAAGCCTTCGGTGACAACTATGAGCGCCTGGCCGCGATCAAGAAAGCCTACGATCCGGACAACTTCTTCCGCGCCAATCAGAACGTGACGTAGAGGGCAGGGCCGAAGGGCCTCACGCCCAGACCCAGGAGGACGCCCATGATCGCCGAATCAGCTCTCCAGGCGTTTCGCGCGAGTCTTCGCGGACCGGTGGTGTTGCCCAAGGACGCCGAGTACGACGACGTCCGCCGGATCCACAACGCGATGATCGACCGGCGGCCCGCCGCCATCGTGCGCTGCGCCGGCGTGGCCGACGTGGTCGCGGCCGTCAACTTCGCCCGGCAGGGCGGCCTCCTGGTGGCGGTGCGCGGCGCGGGCCACAACGCCGCCGGCACGTCGCTCTGCGACGACGGCCTCGTGATCGATCTCTCGCGGATGAAGAGCGTCCACGTCGATCCCGCTCGACGCACCGCCCGCGTCGAGCCGGGCTTGACCTGGGCCGAGCTGAGCCACGAACTCCAGGTGTTCGATCTGGCGGCGACCGGCGGGTACATCGGCACGACGGGCGTGTCCGGGCTGACGCTCGGCGGCGGGCTCGGGTGGATGGTTCGCAAGCACGGGCTGGCGCTGGACAACCTGCTGTCGGTGGATCTGGTGACGGCGGACGGGCGCGTCGTCACCGCCAGCGAGGGCGAGAACCAGGACCTGTTCTGGGGAGTGCGGGGAGGCGGTGGAAACTTCGGGATCGTCACCTCGTTCGAGTTCAAGGTCCATCCCGCCGGCATCGTGTGGGCCGGCGTGGTGATGCATCCGCTGCCCCGGAGCGCCAGCCTGCTGCGGTTCTGGCGAGACTACGAGCGGACCGCGCCGGGGGAGTTGACGACGGGGGTGATCCTCCTTCACCCGCCGGCAGAGCTGCCGCTGCCCGACGTCCTTCACAAGGAAGGGTTGGTGGGAATCGCCGGGGTGCATTGCGGACCGCTTGAGGCCGGGGAGCGCACGCTGCGCCCGCTCCGGGAGTACGGCCCGCCGACCGCCGACGTGTTCGAGCACATGCCGTACAGCCGGGCACAAGTCATGGCGGACTGGATCTACCCGGCGGGGTTCCAGCAGTACTGGAGGTCGGGCTTTCTGACGGAGCTCAGCGACGCGGCCATCGACACCATCGTGCGCCTGTACGCCACCGTCCCGTCGCGCCGCAGCACCGTGGTTCTCGAGCACAACGGCGACGGCGCGATGGACAGGGTGGACGAGACTGCGACGGCGTTCGGGCATCGCCGCTGGCCGTACAACCTGCTCGTCACCTCGACCTGGGAGAGACCCGCGGAGGCAGAGGCCAACATCCGGTGGACCCGGGAGTTCATGGACGCGATGCGGCCGTTCCTCGCCGACGCGGTGTACGTGAACTACCTCGGCCAGGAGGGTGACGAGCGCGTGCGGGCCGCGTACGGCGACAAGTACGATCGGCTGGTCGCCCTGAAGAACAAGTACGACCCCACGAACTTCTTTCGCATGAACCAGAACATCCGGCCGGCGGGCCAGGCCTCGTAGCTCGAGGCGCCCGAGCATCGGTCGCCGGCCGGCGGGCGAGCCCGCCGCGATCCCGGGTCAGGCGCGCGCTGGCGAGGGCTCTTCCAGCGCGAACGCGATGGCGTCGGCGACCGTCATCGCTCGCCCCCGAGCTTTCGCCTCTTCGACGACGTCGGGCGTCATTTCGCGGCTCGCCTCCTCGGCGCTGCGCTCGAGATATCGCGGCCGCGGACTCGGGGACGTCCGCGACGCGTTGGTCTGCGCGTGGGTCTTGAGGGGGAGTCGTGCGGTTCACACTGCACAGCGAAGGCCGCGTCGCCGAGCAAGCGGCGCGGAGACACCGCCGCACGCGCGCGTCATCGCCTACGCGGCGAGCGCAGCCTTGCGCTCGCGGTAGACCTGCCACACCCGCTGCCACTCCACCGCCGTGATCGCCGCGGAGCCGCGGCCGTGCTGGAGCCGATAGAGCCGCGCGCCCAGCCTCGGCCGCGCGCGCGCTGGCGCCTGTTCGATCTCTGCGTGTGGGGTTGCCCCATGACCAGACCGGATCAGAT
>JBOHQB010000090.1:0-7098 GCA_050731995.1 Candidatus Rokuibacteriota bacterium | reverse complement strand
GGTTGCAGGTCACGAGCGACACGCTCACCCGGTCGAGCGGGATTCCGGCAAAGAGACGATCGATGTCCTCGAGGTAGTCAATGGCCACCCCGCCGAGCCCGGCATCGGCCCGGGCCTCCGGCTCGTCGGAGTCATAGCCGCGAAGCGAGGGATAGTCGAAGGTGATGTTCAAACCCGTCGCGCCCTGCGCCAGGAGGTATCGCAGCCGCTCATTTGTGTCGTCGGGCGTCCCGTACCCGGCCAGCGGACGCATCGTCCAGGCGCGGCCGCGGTACATGGTCGCGTAGGCACCCCGCGTGAACGGCGGCTCCCCAGGGAAGCCCAGGTCGCGCGCATAGTCCAGCTCCCCGACATCAGGGGGGAGGTAGAGGGGGTGCACGGGAATCCCCGAGCTCGTTGTCGCTTGGCCTGCCGAAGACGTGTCGTCGAGATGCTTCGAGCGCCACGCTGAAGCCCCCGTCCGGATCTCCTTGAGGGCATCGTCGTCGAAGACTGGTGCGGTCATGGTCGACCTCTCCTTTGCTCGGTCTGGTCCCTCATCCGGCTGCGCCGGGGCGGCCCCGAAACCGGCGCTCTGGCGTTTCAGATCGCCTCCGTCCTGAACCACAGGATTGGAGCATAGTGACATAACGCCCATTCTCAGTCACGGCCGGCCTCGTCCCGGGCCGATCCCAGCCTTGGCACAGACGGAGATGACGCCGGGCTCACGCAGATCCGCCTCACGTCCGTCGAGTCAGCCGGCCAGAGGGTTCTCGAGATGTTTCTCGAGGACTGATCCCGTGCGGCCCGGGTGACCGACACCGGTCTCCAGGTCGCCGACCATCCAGGTGTAGTGCTCGGCGAGCAAGGTCTCGCTGTTCCTGATCACCGGGAGAGGAGCGGCCGGTAGACGCGACCCTCCACCCGCGCGAGATAGGCGAGCAGGTCGCGCTCGAGATGGGCAGCGAGCTCGGGCTGCTCCTGGACCAGGCTGTGGCGCTCGCCGGGGTCCATCGCGAGGTCGAAGAGCTGGACGAGGTCGAACTCGGCCGACCACGTGAGCTTCCATCGCCAGTCCCGGTACAGGAAGTACGTCCGCTTGAACGACGCACGCCCCACCACGTCGCGTCGCAGATACCGATCCCGCGCGCCGCCCGTCAGCAGCGGCACGAGCGAAATGCCCATGCGCGAGTCATCATGCGGAGGGCGGACGGCGTAGCCGGCCAGGTCCAGGAGTGTCGGAACGGCGTCGGCGACGACGGCGGGAACGTCTTCCACGTATCCACGAACACCGTGCGTGAGCAGGATGAGGGGCACCCGCAGCTCTTCCTCGTAGAGTGTGTGGCCATGGAGGCTTGCCCCGTGCTCCCAGAACTGCTCCCCATGGTCGGACGTGAAGAGGATGACCGTGCGCTCGTAGAGGCCGCGTGCCCGAAGCCAGTCGATGAACCGTGCCATGGCGCGGTCGACGTAGGAGACGTTGTTGTCGTAGAGGTCGCGCGGGGCGTCCCCGAAGTCGAGGCCGTCCGTCTTCTTCCACAGGTCGTTGTGCACGTCGAGGAGGTGCACGTAGACGAAGAACCGCTGGGCGGCGCCCGCGCCGGCGATCGCTTCCCGCGCCCAGCCCAGCACTTCGTCCGCCGGGACGGATCGCGGGGCGCCGGCCGGTCGCGGCCGTTCGGGGCCGATCACTCGGACGTCGGGCGGGAACAGAGCGCTGGGCCCGAACTCGTGCACGGCCGCGACGTGACGGATGCCCTCCGCCTCTGCGAGCTTCAGGTAGAGGTTCTCGCGATGCAGGCCGGGGCCATAGAGATCCAGGCGACTGCGCCCCGCGATCAGGAACGGGAACGAGGCGAACGTGCCTCCGCCCTGGCTGTAGGCGCGGCGGAAGGAGATCGCCTCGTCGCGCGCCCAGCGATCGAGGAAGGGCGCCAGATCCCGCTGGTAGCCCGCTGACCGAAAGGCATCGCCGCGGAGCGCGTCGACGACGATCACGACGAGGTTGAAGTCGCGCGGCAGCCGTGACGGACCGATGCGCTCGAGAGTCCACGGCGCCGGCCACGGGTCGGGACCATTCGTGCGCCCCGGAGCCTGACCGAGCCTGACCCCGCTGAGCCCGAGCGCACGCGCCACCGCCCGGGCGTAGCGCGCATCCACCATGGCCAGCTCGCTGAACTGCAGCACCGCGGCCTTCGTCTCCCGGAATCGTTCCAGCGCGTGGAAGGGCACGAGGGTGAGCGGTAACGCCACGGCGAGCCCGAGGGTGGCCCATCGGATCGGGATTCCGCCGTTTGCGCGTGCGTGGTGGCGGGCACCGCCCGCGGCGCCCCGCGGCAGGCGAAGCTCGTCCACGGCGAGCGTGACGATGCCCGCCGCGATCACGGCCGCCGTCTTGAGCAGAAACCACTTGAGGTACGAGAAGACCGTGAACCAAGCGTTGAAGAGACCCCCGAACAGCACCCCGGCGGCGAGCCCCACACTCGTGGCGAAGCCCACGGCCAGAATCACCTGCCACGACGCCCTGCCGGCGCGCCGGGTGAGCCACCACACGACGGGAAAGACCGGCAGCGACGCGACCGAGAGCGCCAGGAGACCGACGGCGGTCGGCGGAGTGGACGGCGGTGCGACGCGCGCAAGCCTTCGCGAAACGGTGTGGGTCAGGATGCCTCCGACCAGAGCCACCAGCAGCACAAGGGGCGCCATGAGCCCCGCGAGATCGAGCGCGTGGAGCTCCCATGCGATGGCCGGGGCGAGGGTTGCGACGAACGCCGCGGCGCCCGCCCCGCACACGAGGACGAAGGGGAGGCGGTCCAGCGCCGGGTGCAAGCGAGCGACGCCGGACAGGCGTGCCGACACCGCCCTCAAGGCGGCGAGCAGCGCCAGCAGGCCCACGGCGGCCCACAGGCCGGTGATGCCGGACAGCAGGGCGGGAAGCGCGCGGGCCAGCGCGCGTTCGACGTCGGAGTCGAGGACGACGAACGCCGGGAGCCGGCGGATGCCGGGGTCGCCGAGCAGCGGCGCGGCGGCGAACACGAAGGCGGCGCCGAGGAACGCGACATGGTGTCGCGCCGGCAGGTCGAGGAAGCAGAGGGCGGTCGGCTCGTCGGCGCCGCCGGAGGCGAGGACCTGCAGAAGGATGGACGCCTGCAAGACCGTATGCGCAACGGACAGCAGCTCGCTCCATGGGCGGACGACGGCAGCGGCGACCGCGACGATCGCAGCCACCTCGATGGCAGCGAGACCGACCTGAACGCCGCCGGCTCGTGAAGCGCGTGGCCTGCGGACCAGGTTGAGGGTGAACAGCCACGCGAGCGCGAGCCCCACGAACATGACGGCATGCTCGCGAAGCCAGACGAAGCCTGGGCTCTCTCCGGCTGGCAGGAGCCGGCCGAGCTGGCTTCGGCTCGCGGCGTCGAGACCGACCGCGACGAAGACCGCAATGGCGCCGAGCACGTGCGACGCCGTGAGGGTTCGTGCGAACAAGGGCACCTGGCTCCCGGCGACGGTTAGGATCGCTCTCCGCGGCGGCGAGCAGCGAGCAGGACCGCAATGATCGTCATGCGGTCAACGATCGCCTGCTCCGCGCCGCCGGCCGACGCCAGCGCGGCCGTGCGATCCGCGCTGCCTTTGTCCACGACGATGATCTCGTGAAGCAAATCGCGCGGAACCTTGCCCAAACCGCTGCCGATGACCGGCTTTTCGTTCAGGGTGGGAATGACGACGCTGACGCGCATGCCGCCTCCGAGACGGAGGCTGCACTCGCCGGGAGCCTGGATTGTCACAGGGATGTGAAATCATCGCGCGCCCTGCGGCTCGGCGACCCTGACGTGACGGTTCCACCGATAGGCTGCGGGATCCTCCCAGGGGTCGTCGATGCGATCGTGGAGACGTTCGGTGTCCTCACGTGCGAGGAAGGCCCGGCGTGCGAGTGCAGTCCAGGTCCCGGCGGTGCCGGGAACCAGATCAGATCCACGTCGTGAGATCGAGGACCATAGATGACATACCGCCCATTGTCAGTCACGGCTGGCCTGGTCCCGGGCCGATCCCCGCCTTGGCAGCACATCGTGTTGGAGCCCGAGCCCAACGCCCGCCGAATCATCTCGAGACGCTGTGGACTTTCAATCTGATCCAGGACCCGAAGGAAGAAACCGACGTCGGCACGCGATTCGGCTGGGTTGATATCCCGCGCTGCGCCCGCTCGTGATCCCGGTCGGATCTCCGGGATGACCGCGGGATGTCGAAGCCCTCTCACACCACGGACCGGTACGGCGGGTCGCGCTGGGAAACAGGGAGGCGGCAAGGTATACTTCACCGGCAACCGGAGCTACATTCCGGGCAAGGAAGGACAGGTTGACTGGCTTCTTGCCCACGCGGGGGTGGTCGCCAGGGGCAAGATGGTGAAGGAGAACCCGAATACGCTCAAGGCGGTAATCCGATGAGGGTCTGGCTCGCGGCATCATGGCGCTCAACATCTATTCGATGGAGATGAACGAGAAGATTCACCGCGGCATGGCCGAGTTCGTCGACTTTCTGCACGCGCTGAACCGTATTCCCCAGAAGCTGCCCGCGGAGAGCGTCTTCTACACGAAGCTGCTCGAAGAGGTGGACCCGACACTCGTGAAGTGGAAGTCGAAGACCGAGATCAAGTGAGGCGGACATGACACTCGATCGCCGCACATTCACACCGGGGAGGTCACGATGACACTCAAGGAACAGCTCGACGATCTCCGTGAGAAGTCGAGGGCGAGGGTCCCGAGGGAGGCCCAAGACGTCATGCATCGGGCCGTCGAGGAGCTCCGTCGCTCCGGCTTTGTTGGCCGTGCCCTCAAGGTCGGCGACATGGCGCCCGACTTCACGTTGCCGACCGACGACGGCCGAATGGTCGGCCTGACGGGCGCGCTTGACCGTGGGCCGGTCGTCCTCTCCTTCTTCCGCGGCCGCTGGTGACCATACTGCAACGCAGAGCTGGCAGCTCTGCAGCGGGCGCTTCCCGAGATCAAGGCCGCCGGCGCCTCCCTCGTCGTACTCTCGCCCCAACAGGATCGGACGTCGCGCGAGACGGGCGAGCGGCCGCATCTGGACTACGAGTTGCTGCGTGATCGGGGCAACGAGGTCGCGAAAGCGTTCGGCCTCGTGTTCACGCTTCCGGAGGATCTTCGGAGGATCTATCTCGGCTTCGGGATCGACCTCGCGAAGGCCAACGGCGACGACTCCTGGACGCTGCCCATGCCGGCGCGCTACGTGCTCGACCGGTCGGGGACGATCCGCACGGCCGATGTAGACCCGGACTATACGCGGCGGACCGAGCCGGAGGACACCGTCGCCGCGGTCCGCGCGCTCGCGAAGTAGGACGCCGGTCGGAGGGGCCACCGCCGATGGGAGTGCGGGCTCCGCCCGCTTGATGTCCGGCCACACTGTTTCGGGCAACCCCCATGTCGGGCGACCCACATGGAGGACACGATGAGCCGAGCTTGCGATGCTCCGTCTCGGTCTTGCTCGCTTTCGCCGCCGCGTTCGCTGCTGCGCCGCGCTGGCCGGCGGGCGACGAGCGCGGCCTGACGAACGCGATCGGCCCGGAGGCCACTATGTCACTCCTCATTCGTGGCGGGCAGGTCCTGACCGGCGCTCCGTCGACCCTGGTGCGCGCCGACGTCCTCATCGAGCGGGATCGCATCACCGCGGTCGCACCCGCGCTCACGGCGCCCCCGGGGGCTCAGGCGATCGACGCCGCCGGCCGCATCGTGCTCCCCGGCCTCTGCAATGCGCACACCCACGCGGCCAGCCACCTGGCCCGCGGCCGCGCCGGGAACTGGACGCTCGAAGTCCTCCTGACCCACGCCGCGGCGAACTACGGGTTCCGCTCGCCCGAGGACGAGTATCTGTCGGCGGCCATCGGGGCCATCGAAATGCTCAAGACCGGCTGCACGTCGGCGTACGACCTCTACATGGCCGTCCCCGCGATCACGGACGAGGCCCTCGAGGCCGTGGTGCGCGCCTACACCGACGTGGGCGTGCGCGTCGTGCTCGCCCCGGCCGTGGCCGACGTCGTCTTCTACCAGACGGTGCCGGGCCTGCTCGACCTCCTGCCGAAAGAGCTGCGCCAGACCGTCGAGGACATACAGCCGGCGCCGACCAAGGGACTGCTCGATCTGACAGAGCGGGCGATCCGGCGCTGGAACGGCGCGGCCGGCGGACGCGTCGGCATGGCCGCCTCGCCGACGATCCCCAACCAGGCGACCGACGAGTTCCTCGACGGCTGCACGCGCCTGGCAAGTGAGTACGGCGTCGGCGTGCACACGCACCTCGCCGAGTCCAAAGTCCAGGCGATCGAGAGTCAGCGCCGTTGGGGGAAGACGATCGTCGCGCGGCTCGCCGACCACGGCCTGCTCGGCCCCGGATTCGTCGGTGCGCACAGCATCTGGCTCACGGACGACGACATCCGGATGCTCGCCGACGCCGGCGCTGCCGTCGCCCACAACCCGGGGAGCAATCTCCGGCTCGGTTGCGGGATCGCGCCGGTGCGCGAGATGCTCGACCGCGGCGTCACCGTGGGGCTAGGGACGGACGGCTCCATCTGCGCCGACAACCAGAACCTCTTCGAGGCGCTCCGGATCGCGTCGGTCATCAGCACCGTCCGCTTCCCTCACGAGCCCAGCCGCTGGCTCGACGCCCCCACGGTGTGGGGCCTGGCGACGACCGGGAGCGCCCGCGTGCTCGGCCTCGCCGGAGATCTCGGCGTGATCGCCCCCGGACGGAAGGCCGACCTCGTCCTCCTGCGAGCCGACTCGGTGTTTCTGCGTCCGCTCGCCGATCCGCTCAACGCGCTCGTCTACGCCGAGAGCGGCGCCAACGTCGAGACGGTGCTCGTTGACGGCCGCGTCCTCGTCGAGCAAGGCCGCGTCACCACCGTCGACGAGGATCGCATCTACGCGCGCGCCCAGGAAGCCGCCGAGCGCCAGCGCGCCGAGAGCGCTCAGACACGAGCGCTCGCCGAGCGCCTGGCCCCCTACGTCGCGGCGGCGTGCCGGCCGGCCGTGACCAGCCCGCTCGCCATCAACCGCTACGCCGCGCCCATTCTCCCGCGCGCGTAACCGGCACGCTCGCCGCGCGGAAGGG
>JBOHQB010000089.1:0-1669 GCA_050731995.1 Candidatus Rokuibacteriota bacterium | reverse complement strand
GGGGCGTCACATCGAGGCGGTTGACGCCTACCGCCGGGTGCTCGAGGCGACACCCACCGACGCGCGGGCATGCCTCGGGCTCGGGCTGGCGCTCGAGCGACAGGGGCGTCAGGTCGAGGCGACGAGCGCGTATCGCGAGGCACTGCGCCGGCGGCCCGAGGACGCGGGCGCGCGCGACGCCCTGGGCCGCGTGCTCCAGCGCCGGCAGCGCTTCGCCGAGGCGGCCGCCGCGTTCCGCGAGGCGATCCGCGTCGCTCCCGACGACCCGCGCGCGCACTACCATCTCGGAAGGATCCTGGACCGGCAGGGCCACGGAGACGAGGCGATCGTCGAGCTCGACCGCACGCTCGCGCTCCGGCCGACGTTCGTCGCCGCGCACGTCGCGCTCGCGATGACCCATCGCCGGCGCGGTCGCTGGGACGCCGAGGCGGAGGCGTACGGGGCGGCGCTCCGGCTCCGGCCCGACGACCCGGACCTGCACGCGGGCCGCGGACTCGCGCTGGGCGTGCTCGGCCGCTACGCCGAGGCCGCGGACGCCTTCCGCCGCGCCGTGGCTCTCCGGCCCGCCGACGGCGAGCTGCACTACGAGCTCGGCGTCGCGCTCGGCCGGCAGGGCCGTCACGCGGACGCGGAGACGGCGCTGCGCGAGGCCGTGCGGCTCGATCCCGACGACCTTCGGGCGCGCGCGAACGTCGCGCTGAGCCTCGGCCGGCAGGGCCGCCACGTGGAGGCCGAGACGGCGTACCGCGACGCGCTCGCCCGCCGGCCCGACCACCCGGCGCTCCATCGCGGGCTCGGCGTGTCCCTGTACTGGCAGCAGCGCTTCGACGACGCCGAGGCGGCGTTCGGCGCCGCGATCCGGCTCCGGCCCGACTATGTGCGCGCGTACTGCGACCTCGGCGAGATGCTCGCCGAGCTCGAGCGCTGGGAGGACGCCGAGGGCGCCTACGCCGAGGCGGCGCGTATCAAGCCCGACTCGGTGACCGCGCTCGTCGGGCGCGCCGGGGCGCTCTTGGCGCTCGGACGCGCGGCTGAGGCGGAGGCGGCCGCGCGCGCGGCGCTCGGCGTGAGCGTAGGTGCCGGCCGCGCCCACCTCCTCCTCTGGGACGCGCTCGAGGCGCAGGCGAAGTGGCCGGAGCTCGAGACCGCCGCGCGCGCGGTGCTGGTGGTCCAGCCCGAGCACGCGGACGCGAAGGCGCGGATCGCGCGCGCGCGCGGGACGACGACGAAGCGCCGCGCGGTCAGCGGGCAGACGCGGGGGCGGCGGCCGCCGCGGGGAGGCTGAGGAGCCGGCGGAACTCCTCGAGCTCGCGCGGCGGCACGTCCGGCCGCTGGCGGAGCGTCTCGTAGACCTGCGCGGGACTCTCCTCGACGGCGCGCGTCGTCCGCGCGAAGACCTTCACGAGCCGCCGGCCCTCTTTGTCCGCCTTGGCCTGCGCGATCGCGCCCGCGAGTCGGGCCGCCCACGAGAGGAGACCGCTGTCGAGCCTGACCCAGCCCGAAATCGTCGTGTGGATCTGCGCGCGTCCGTCCGCCCCCGGCTGTCCGCCGTAGTCGATCACGACGACGGCCTGGCCGTGGATGTCGGGCAGGATCCGCTGCTGGTAGATGCCACGCGCGGCCATGACGCGGGTGCCGGGGCTCGCGTGCACGAGCTCGAACGTGCCCG
>JBOHQB010000088.1:0-2630 GCA_050731995.1 Candidatus Rokuibacteriota bacterium | reverse complement strand
CGCTCGCGCCAGCGCGTGTAGAGCTCCTCGGGCAGCGCCTCGCCCGCCGACACGCAGAGGCGCAGCGAGGAGAGATCCCAGCGCTTCTCGGCCTCCTTGGTCGCCAGCATGGCCGCGTAGAGCGTCGGCACGCCGAAGAAGATCGTCGGCCGCTGCCGCGTGATGAGCTCGAAGACGCCGTCGGGCGTCGGGCGGTGCGGGGAGAGCACGCTCTGCGCCCCCGCGCCCATCGGGAAGTAGCCCGCGTTGCCGAGCCCGTACGCGAAGAACAGCTTGGCGGCCGAGAAGACCTTGTCCTCGGCGCGCAGGCCGAGGACCTGCGCCGCGTACGTCTCGTAGCAGACGACCATGTCGTGGTGCAGGTGCACGGCGCCCTTCGGAAATCCGGTCGAGCCCGACGAGTAGAGCCAGAAGGCCGCCTCGTCCTTCGACGTCGCCGCGGCCTCGAGCGTCGCCGACGCGCGCGCCACGCGTTCCTCGTACGAGAGGTACGGCGCGGGCGCCTTGCCCGAGGCGACGAGCACGTGCTTGAGACTCGGGGCCTGGCCGAGCACCCCCCCGGCCTCCGCGAGCAGCGGTGCCGAGATCACGGCGACCTTCGCGCGGCTGTCGCGCAGGAAGTAGAGATAGTCGGGCGCGCGCATGAGCGTGTTGACCGGGACGGGCACCGCGCCGATCTTGATCGCGCCCCAGAACGCGCCGAGGAACTCGGGCGAGTCGAGGCAGAGCACGAGGACGCGGTCCTCCGCTCCGACGCCGAGCTCGCGGAGCGCGTTGCCCGTGCGGTTCGTCAGGTCGAGGACGTCGGCGTACGTGAGGACACGGTCCTCGTAGTGGAACGCGGGCCGAGCGCCCCGCCCCTCGGCGACGTTACGGTCCACGAACCACGTCGCGACGTTGAACTGCGCCGGCAGCATCTCCCACGTCTCCATGGGTGTGGCTCCTCCGGGGCGCCGCGTCAGCGGCGCTTGCGGCCGCGCTTCGCCGGCCGGACCTTCCGGGCCGCCGGCTTCGCGACGCCGCGCGGCATCGCGCGCTTGACCGCCATCGCCTCGACCTCGACGAGCAGCTCGGGGCGGACCAGCCGGCTCACGACGACAAGCGTGTTCGGCGGGTAGACGCCGTCGGGAAAGCACGCGGCGAAGACCTCGCCGCGCGCCTTCATGAAGTCCGGGATCTCCTCGGCGCGCGTGAGAAAGGTCTGGAGCCGGATCACGTCGCGCATCGTGCAGCCCGCGGCCTCGACGACGACGCGCACGTTCGTGAGCGCCTGCTTCGTCTGCGATCCGACGTCGGGCCCGGCCAGCTCGCCGTCGGCGCGCACGCCCACCTGACCGGCGACCACGACGATCTCGCCCGCCGGCGCCGCCATTCCGTGCGAGTACATCCCCATCGGCTTCCCGAACGCTTTCGGCTGGATCACTCTGGGCATCGCTGTCTCCTTGGCTCCTGGGCCCGTTCTCGAGGGGCGCCACCGGCGCAGCATGGGGGCCCCGAGCGATGGGGGCCTGGGGGGCGCCCGGAGCCCCCCATGTTCTCAGGCGAGTCGCACGTACTCGAAGTCGACGGGCTGGGCGTTGATGCCGCGCGCGGGCGGTGCGATCCAGTTGGCGAATTTCCCCGGCTCCGTGACCGGCTGCATCAGGCTCTGCACGTACGCTTCGTCGCTCGCCGTGGGCAGCCACTCGTGCTTCTTCGCGTCCCACTCCGCCTGGCTCAGCACGCAACCGTCTGTTGACACGCGCACCTCGGCGAAGGCGCCGATGGCGCGATGAAAGCCGCGGTGCGGCAGCTTCAGCTCGACGTCGATTGCGTGATCGCGGAGGACCTTGTTCCACCGGTCGACGCCGCGCTGGCAATCGGCAATGTAGTCGTCGCGCAGCCGCTCGTTGAGCGTCGGCAGCGCCGGCTGCTCGCGCTCGACCAGCCGGGCACCCTCCACGAGCGTGATCCGGTAGCTGGCCTCCGCGAGCCGGTGGTCGTCGGTCTTCTTGGTCTCCTCGAACCGGCCCTTGAGTCCCAGCGTGTAGAAGTTCGCCGCGTTCGTGGAGACCTCCGAGCCGAAGAGGTCGAGGGAGACCGAGTAGTGGAAGTTCAGGTAGCGCTGGAGCAGCGCCAGATCGAGCGCACCGAACTTGCGCACGTCGTCCGTGCGGTGCTCCCGCATCAGCTCGCACGTGCGCTGCACCACGCGCGAGATGCCCGTCTCGCCGATGAACAGGTGGTGCGCCTCCTCGGTGAGCATGAAGCGGCACGTCCGCGACAGCGGGTCGAAGCCGCTCTCCGCGAGGCTCGCGAGCTGAAACTTGCCGTCCCGGTCGGTGAAGAAGGTGAACATGAGGTACGAGAGCCAGTCCGGCGTTCGCTCGTTGAAGGCGCCGAGGATGCGCGGCTTGTCGCGATCGCCCGAACGCCGCTGCAGGAGCCCCTCCGCTTCCTCGCGCCCGTCGCGGCCGAAGAAGGCCTGGAGCAGATAGACCATCGCCCAGAGATGGCGCCCCTCCTCCACGTTGACCTGGAAGATGTTGCGCATGTCGTAGAGCGAGGGACACGTGCGCCCGAGGTGGCGCTGCTGCTCGACCGAGGCCGGCTCGGTGTCGCCCTGGGTGACGATGAGCCGGCGCAGCGTG
>JBOHQB010000087.1:0-3160 GCA_050731995.1 Candidatus Rokuibacteriota bacterium | reverse complement strand
GTGAAACCGCGGCCCGAAGGCCCGCTCGCGCGCCGTGCGCACGAGCCCCGCCACGGTGACGTGCCGACTCCCCGGCGGCTCCTTCACGACCAGGACGCCGTCCAGCCGCTCGATCGGCTCGTCCTCGTCGAAGAAGCCTTGCGCGATGAGCCGGTCGTACTCGGCGCGGGTGAAGCGACGGGTCTGGACGGGAGGCATTCTCACGGTAGCAGGTCGGCGACGCGGATGCGGGCGCGCGGCGCGGCGAGGGGCGAAACTGTCGCGCCCCGCTTCAGGCGTGTGACGCGCCGATACTTCCAGCGCCCACCCACGCGCACGGGCTCACGGTACACCTCCAGCACCCGGGCCACGAGGTTCACGATCCAGTACTCCGCGATACCTGCCCTCGCGTAGACCCCGCCCTTCGCGACGCGGTCCTGCTTGACCGACGAGTCGGCCACTTCGACGACCAGGACCGCCGAGGTCGGATGATCGTCGCCATAAGCCGTCTCCCTCCCCCGGACGACGAATACGTCGGGCTCGGGCTCGGAAGCTTCGTCGAGGATGATCGGCATCTGGTCCCGCACGTGATGGCCATGGCTGAACGCCCGCTCGAGCGCCCTGCGCGCACGGAGGATCGCGGTGGCGTGGCGCCCGCCCTGGGGCTCACTCACGACGAGTCTCCCATCGAGAAGTTCTACGGGATCGTCCTCGTGGAGCACGCCGTACTCGATGAGTCGATCGTACTCGGCCCGGGTGAAGCGCCGCGTCTGAACAGCAGGCATTCTCATACGTCGAGGCCAACCTACGCCCGGCTGCACCCAAAAACAACGTATCTGATAGGATTTACTGGATGACCGAGCCCGAAGCCGCCAGGCCCTCCAACTTCCTGCGGGACATCATCCTCGAGCACAACCGGACGGGCCGCTTCGGCGGCAAGGTCGTCACACGCTTTCCGCCCGAGCCGAACGGCTATCTTCATATTGGCCACGCCAAGGCGATCTGGATCGACTTCGGCATGGCGAAGGAGTTCGGCGGGCGCTGCCACCTGCGCTTCGACGACACGAATCCGACCAAGGAGAGCCAGGAGTACGTCGACTCGATCATCGACACGATCCGCTGGCTCGGCTTCGACTGGGGCGAGCACCTCTACTTCGCCTCCGACTACTTCCAGCGGCTCTACGACTGGGCCGAGAAGCTGATCCGTGACGGCAAGGCGTACGTGGACGACCAGACCGGCGAGGAGGTGCGCGAGGCGCGCGGCACCTTCACCGAGGCCGGGCGCGAGAGTCCGTACCGGAACCGCTCCGTCGAGGAGAACCTGGATCTCTTCCGCCGCATGCGTGCGGGCGAGTTTCCGGACGGCAGCAAGACCCTGCGCGCGAAGATCGACATGACCTCCGGCAACATCAACCTGCGCGATCCCGTGATGTACCGGATCCGCAAGGCCACGCACCACCGCACCGGCGACAAGTGGTGCATCTATCCGATGTACGACTGGGCTCATGGTCAGTCGGACTCGATCGAGGGCGTGACGCACTCCATCTGCACGCTCGAGTACGAGGACCACCGGCCGCTCTACGACTGGTACCTCGACGCGCTCGGCATTCATCATCCGCAGCAGATCGAGTTCGCACGGCTGAACCTCTCGCACACTGTCATGTCGAAACGGAAGCTCCTCCAGCTCGTGGAGGAGCGGCTCGTCTCGGGCTGGGACGACCCGCGCATGCCCACGCTCGCCGGCCTGCGCCGTCGCGGCTACACGCCCGAGGCGATCTGCGACCTCTGCGAGCGTACGGGCGTCGCCAAGGCCGCCAACGTGGTGGAGGTCGCCCACCTCGAGCACTGCCTGCGCGAGGAGCTCAACAAGCGCGCGCTCCGGCGGCTGGCCGTGCTGAAACCGCTGAAACTGGTGATCGAGAACTACCCCGAGGGCCAGGTGGAGGAGGTCGAGGCGGTCAATAACCCCGAGGACCCGGCCGCCGGCACCCGCAAGGTGCCCTTCAGCCGTATCCTTTATATAGAGCAGGACGACTTCCGGGACCCCCCGCCCCCCAAGTACTTCCGGTTATCCCCCGGCGTCGAGGTGCGCCTGCGCTACGCCTACATCGTCAAGTGCACCGGCGTCACGCGGGACGCCGCCGGTGCTCCGACCGAGGTGCGCTGCACGTACGATCCGGACTCGCGCGGCGGCGACTCTCGCGGGCGGAAGGTCAAGGGCACTATCCACTGGGTGTCGGCCGGCCACGCCGTGGACGCGGAGGTGCGGCTCTACGACACCCTCTTCAACACGCCCAAGCCCGACGAGGCCGAGGATTGGAACTCGGTGCTGAACCCCGGGTCGCTGGAAGTGCTGCGCGGCTGCAAGCTGGAGCCGTCGCTCGGGGCTGTTGCTGATTCGGGCGCCCATTTCCAGTTCGAGCGCACCGGTTACTTCTGCGTGGACTCCCGCGACTCGGCGCCGGGGCGCTTGGTGTTCAATCGTGCGGTGGGGCTACGGGATACCTGGGCGAAAATCGAGAAGGCGGAAACGCGGTGACGGCGGCACGCGAGTACGTGGCCGCGTAGCCGGAGAGCCACCCCTGGGCGAGACACGGGTCGATCTGCTCCACCTCCTCGAGGATCTGCGCGATGCCTACCCGGGTGCCACCGAGGAGACGATCCTCACCGAAATCGTCGCCAACGCCCTCGACTCGGGCGCGGCGACCATCACGATCACGACCGACGCGACGGCGCCCGCCCTCACCATCGTCGACGACGGGGCCGGCATGCGGCGACGCGAGCTGGCCCGCTACCACGACATCGCGGCGAGCGCGAAGGTCCGCGGCGCCGGCATCGGGTTCGCAGGCGTCGGCATCAAGATCGCTCTTCTGGTCTGCGCCGAGGTCGTCACGGAGACGCGGCGGGGCAAGCAACATGTCGCGTCTTCCTGGCGCCTCGCGTCCCGCCACAAAGCGCCGTGGCGGCGGATCGCGCCGGCGGGACTCGTCACCGGCCACGGGACCGCGGTGCGCCTCGTCCCGACCAACGCGCTCTCACCGCTGCTCGACCCGGGGTTCGTCGAGGGCGCGATCCGCCGCAACTTCCAGCCGCTCCTCGACCCGGCCCTTGCGGACATCCTGAGCGCGCACTACCCGCGCGGCGTCGCCTTCGTCCTCAACGGGCAGCCGCTCGAGCGGCA
>JBOHQB010000086.1:0-1917 GCA_050731995.1 Candidatus Rokuibacteriota bacterium | reverse complement strand
GGTGCTCAGCCTCGCGGGGCTCTCCATGCCGGCCTTCTGGCTCGGCATGGTGATCATCCTTGCCATGGTCACGTGGCTCGGCTGGATCCCGCCGATGACGTACGTGTCGCCGACGCAGGACTTCCGGCTCCACGTGGTCCAGTTCGGGCTACCGGCCCTGGCCGTCGGCTACCGCTCCTCGGCGCTGATCATGCGTATCACGCGATCGTCGCTCCTCGAGGTCCTGCGCGAGGACTACATCCGCACCGCGCGCGCCAAAGGGCAGACCGACCAGGTCGTCATCTGGCGACACGCGCTGAAGAACGCGATCCTGCCGGTCGTCACCGTCATCGGCATCGAGTTCGCCTTCCTCATCGGCGGCCTCGTCGTCACCGAGCAGGTCTTCAATCTGCCGGGGGTCGCCCGGTTCCTCGTGCAGGCGCTCCTCTGGCGCGACTATCCGATCGTGCAGAACCTCGTGATGTTCATCGCCATCGTCGTGATCCTCACGAACCTCCTCGTGGACATGCTCTACGGGGTCTTGGACCCCCGAGTGCGCTATGGCAGTTAGCACCGCCGATGAACGCCGCCTGATCTTCGAGCCGTCGAAGCGTCGCCTCGCAGCGCGACGCCTCTCGGCTCCTGCTGCCACGTTCTCGGTCGCCCCCTCGGGCCTCGTGATGCGCGTTCCTCGACGGTGCCATCAGATGCGCCCCCGTGTGCGCTATGGCTGTTAGCGCGGACGTCGTCGCCCCGGTCGCGGGGACCGCGCAGGCCGGCGTCTGGGCCACGCTCGGGCGCTTCGTCCGCAAGAAGCCCCTCGGCGCCGCGGGCGGGTTCCTGATGCTGGTGATGGTGCTGACCGCGTGCTTCGCCGAATTCCTCCAGACGCACGATCCGATCGCCACCGAGGCCGCGGACACGCTGGCGCGACCGGGCGCCGAGCACCGGCTCGGGACCGACCACCTGGGGCGCGACATCTACTCGCGCATCGTCCACGGCGCGCGCGTCTCGCTGATCGTCTCCATCGCCTCGACGCTGCTCGGCTCGGTGCTCGGCGGGATCATCGGTCTGCTCTCTGCCTACGTCGGCGGCAAGACAGACCTCGTCACCCAGCGCTTCCTCGACATCCTCCAGGGGCTGCCGCTGCTGGTCCTGGCGCTGGTGATGTCGACGGCGCTGGGCCCGTCCATCCAGAACGTCGTCATCGCGATCTCGATTCCGATCATTCCGCGCGCGGCCCGCGTGATCCGTTCGTCCGTGCTCACGATACGCGAGATGCAGTACATCGAGGCGGCGCGCGCGCTCGGCGTGCGGCACCTGCGCATCGCGTTCCGCCACATCCTGCCGAACACGATGGGACCGTTCATCGTGCTCTGCACGGCGCAGCTCGGCAGCGCGATCCTCGTCGAGGCGACGCTCTCCTTCCTCGGCCTGGGCGTCCCCGAGCCGTATCCCTCGTGGGGGCGGATGCTCTCGGTCTCCGCGGCCGAGTACGCGCAGAAGGCGCCGCACCTGGTCCTCTTTCCCGGCATCGCGATCAGTCTCGCCGTCTTCGGCTCCAATCTCCTGGGCGACGCGCTCCGCGACACGCTCGACCCGCGGCTGCGCGGCGCGTGAGCCTCTTGAGGAGCACTCCCATGGCGCATACCGAGCTCTGCTGGCTGCCGGCGACCACGCTGGCCGCGATGATCCGGCGCAAGAAAATCTCGCCCGTCGAGCTGGTCCACGCGGTGCTCGACCGCATCGGGCGGATCAATCCCAAGCTCAACGCCTACGTCACCGTCACCGCCGAGCAGGCCCGGCGCGACGCGAAGGCGGCGGAGCGCGCGCTCATGCGGAGGAGCGCGCGGCTCGGGCCGCTCCACGGCATTCCTTTCTCGGTGAAGGACCTCGTCGTGACCAAGGGCGTGCGGACCACCTTCGGCACGCCGCTCT
>JBOHQB010000085.1:0-3457 GCA_050731995.1 Candidatus Rokuibacteriota bacterium | reverse complement strand
GTCGTGACCGGCGAAGATGATGCCGAGCGCAAAGGCGCCTTCGAGGCGCTTCAGCGCCGCCTGCACGGCCGCGACCGGCTGCAAGCCGCGATTGAGTTCGTCCGAGATGAGATGCACGACGGCTTCGGTGTCCGTGTCGCTTTCGAAGCGGCAGCCGCGCGCCGTAAGCTCCGCCTTGATCGCGCGGTAGTTCTCGATGATGCCGTTATGGACGACGGAGACTTGCCCGTTCATGTGCGGATGGGCGTTGCGTTCCGTCGGCCGCCCGTGCGTCGCCCAGCGCGTGTGCCCGATGCCGACCGAGCCCGTGACGGGGCGCTCGCGCAGGACGCCCTCGAGCATCTTGATCCGTCCGGCGGCGCGCCTGACTTGCAGCTCGCCGTCGGCGCCTACCACGGCGACGCCGGCCGAGTCGTAGCCGCGGTATTCGAGCCGCTTCAGGCCCTCGACGATGATCCCGAGCGCGCCCTTGTCGCCGACGTACCCGACGATCCCGCACATGATCAGTCGGCTCCGCGTTTGGGGGGAGCGGCCGCCGGTCCCTTCGTGGGAAGGGGGCTACGCCCCCCTCCTTCTCCTCCGGCCCCAAGCCCCTCCACCGGGGGCCGCTGCGCGGCCCCGTGTGCGCGCTTCGGGCGGCGCGCGGCCCAGCCCTCTTTGATCACTTGTTGATTGCGCTCGACGGCGAGCGCCCCCGCGGGCACGTCCTTGGTGATCACCGAGCCCGCGGCGACGTAGGCGCCGTCCCCGATGACGACGGGCGCGACCAGGCTCGAGTTCGTGCCCACGAACGCGCCGTCGCCGATCACCGTCTCGCTCTTCCTCACGCCGTCGTAGTTGCAAGTGACGGTGCCGGCGCCGATGTTGACGTGCTCGCCGATAGTCGTGTCGCCCACATAGGAGACGTGGGGCACCTTCGACCCGCGACCGACACGCGACTTCTTTAACTCGGCGAAGTTTCCGATCTTCGCCCCCTCGCCGATGCGGCAGCCGGGCCGGAGGTGACAGAACGGTCCGAGCTCGGCGCCCGTCTCGACCTCGGCCTCGGCGATCACACAGTATGGCTTGAGCGCGACGCGATCCGCGATCCGGCTCGCGCGCACCTGGGAGCCCGTGCCGATCACGCACTCGGCGCCGATCGCGCTGCCGCCCTCGATCAGTACGTTCGGGTAGACGACGGTGTCCGCGCCGATCGTCACCGTGTCGTCGATCCATGTGCTCGCCGGGTCGAGGATGGTCACGCCGTCGGCCATGAGGCGGTCGAGGATCCGCGCGCGCTGCAGCGCCGCGACCTGCGCGAGCTGCTTCCGGTCGTTCACGCCGAGCGCCTCGACGGGATCCGGCACGCTCAGCGCCTCCACGCGGAGTCCCTTCTTGCCGAGGACGCCGACGACGTCGGTGAGGTAGTACTCGCCCTGGTCGTTCTCCGGCTTGACCTCGGCGAGGGCCGGCCAGAACCGGCGCGCGTCGAACGCGTAGACGGAGGTGTTGATCTCGGCGACCTTCTTCTCGCTGTCCGTCGCCTCGCGCTCTTCGACGATGCGCTTGACCCGCCCGCCCTGGCGCAGGACGCGCCCGTAGCCGTGCGGCCGCTCCACCAGAGCGGTGAGGACCGTCGCCGCCGCGCCCGACGCCGCATGGTGGGCGAGCAGTCGCTCCAGCGTCTCCGCCGAGAGCAGTGGCATGTCGGCCGCGAGCACGAGGATCGTGCCCTCGCCGCACTCGGCGCGGGCCTGGAGAACGGCGTGCCCCGTGCCGAGCCGCTCGCGCTGCTCGACGATGCGGGCGTCGTCGCCCACGGCCGCGCGCACGTCCTCGCGCTCGGGCCCGATCACGACGACGATCCGGTCCGCGAGCGTCCGCGCGAGCCGGAGGGGATAGGCGAGCAGCGGCCGGCCACAGAGCGCGTGGAGCACCTTCGGGCGCCGGGAGTGCATCCGCTTGCTTTCGCCGGCGGCGAGGATGACGACGCTCAAGTCCTTCATGGAATTGGCTCTCATTCTAGCATCTGGTGATGCGAGAGCCGTGCCACCGGTCCGGGCGCGTGACGACGGGTGTTTGCGCGCGGCCGCGTGGGAATTCCGGGTCGCGCCGGATCAGGACGCGTTGCGCAAGTGAGACAGCAGCCGTTCGATCCGGGCCGGCGGGGGCGCGCGGAGCTCCAGCCGCTGGCCGGTCGCCGGGTGATCGAAGGCGAGGTGCGCGGCGTGCAGCGCGAAGCCCTCGAGCGGGACGGGCACGACGCGGCGCGCCCGACCGCCGTAGACCGCGTCGCCGGCGACCGGGTGCCCGAGGGAGGCCAGGTGGACCCGGATCTGATGCGTGCGCCCGGTCTCCAGGCGCGCCTC
This sequence comes from Candidatus Rokuibacteriota bacterium, assembly GCA_050731995.1. Classification (GTDB taxonomy): domain Bacteria; phylum Methylomirabilota; class Methylomirabilia; order Rokubacteriales; family CSP1-6; genus JBOHQB01. Next base: position 1,109 of record JBOHQB010000085.1, on the reverse strand, counting down.
GACCAGCGTGAATTCTCGGAACCGCTCCAGCACGCGATACCGGGTCACTGCCCGCTTGCCGCGGCCGGCCGGCAGCACGGCCATGCGCGTGCGGTCTCGCGGGTGACGGCCGACCGGCGCGTCCACGACCCCCTCCGACGCTCGGACGCGCCCGTGCACGACCGCGAGGTAACGCCGGGTCATCGTGCGGCGCGCGAGCTGCGCGGTGAGTGACTCGTAGGCGCGCGGGGTCTTGGCGACGACGAGGAGACCCGACGTGTCCTTGTCGAGCCGATGCACGACGCCGGGCCGCCGCGGACCGCCCACACCCGCCGTGCCCGGAGCGTGCGCCAGCACGCCGGCCGCGAGCGTGCCGCGCGCATGGCCCGCGCCGGGATGCACGACGAGCCCCGCCGGCTTGTCCAGAACGAGGACGTGCGCGTCCTCGTGGACGATCTGGAGCGACATCGGCTCCGGCTCGAGCTCCTCGGGCGGCAGCGGCGGGATCTCGACCTCGACGGTCTCGCCGCCGGCGAGCCGCCGCGCGGCCTTCCGCAAGGTACCGCCGACGCGCACGTGGCCCGCGTCAATGAGCGCCTGGAGACGCGCGCGAGAGAGATCCGGCAGCCGGGCGGCGAGCCAGCGGTCGAGGCGCGTCCCGGCGGCGGCACGCTCGACGCTGAGGCGCACCTCGCGCATCTGACTACCGCCGCACCGCGCGGCCGCGGGTCCTGCCGCGGCGGACAGCCCCGGGCGCCGAGCCACTTCGTTCATAGGCTCGCCTCGCACGGCGGGGACCCCAGCCCCGCGGCGTCCTGCGGCTCGCACGGCGGCCCGGTGTGGGGTCCCCCGGCCCGGCGCCCGGGGCGCCCGCCCACCGCGTCACCCGCGGCCGCGCAAGATCCGTCGAAGCCCGCAGCTCGCGCATCTACCGGGCCGGCGGCGCCGGGCGGTCGCCGAGCATGCGGAGCCCGAGGAGGACGACGCCCACGGAGATGGCGGCGTCGGCGACGTTGAAGATCCACCAGTGCCAGGTGCGCCAATACACATCCACGAAATCGACGACCGCGCCGAAGCGCGCGCGGTCGATGAGGTTGCCCACCGCGCCGCCGAAGATGAGGCCGATCGCG